>CAYPIM010000020.1:36673-46888 GCA_964410795.1 uncultured Lewinella sp.
TAGTATCACCCTCACCCTACCTTAGCCCCATGAAAAGCCAACTAAAACTAACCGCCCTGCTGGGTGCGCTGGCCGTTGCCATTGGCGCCTTCGGCGCCCACGGTCTTAAGGCAATGGTGAGCCCGGAGTTCCTGGAGACCTTCCGGACGGGCGTGACCTATCATTTCTACCACGTACTCGCCATGGGCCTTGCCCTGGCATTGTGGACCGTTCCTGGTATTGGCCGGCAGTGGTTGCGGCGGGCAGTTTGGTGCTGGGCGGGTGGGATTTTGCTCTTCAGCGGATCGCTTTATTTGCTTAGCCTGCGGGAGGTGCTTAGTGTGCCAGCGGCAGTACTCGGCCCCATCACGCCGTTGGGGGGATTATTTTTTATTGCCGGTTGGGTGCTGCTTTTCTTGGCGGCTGGTCGTAATTTGTCCGCCGATGCGTAACCTTATATATATAGCCCTTGCCCTTTTTGCTTTTGGTTGCCGGGCGCCACTGTATTCCCCAACGGTTCAACCACGCTACTATAAAGTCAACGACAAGATAGAGGCCAATGAGGCGGGGCCGCAGGTGCAAAGAATGATGGAGACCATTGCTCCCTACAAAGCCAAGCTCGATGCGAAGATGAACCGTGTCCTTGCCACGGTAAAGACGCCGTTGAAGAAAGGCGCGCCCGAGAGCACCCTTGGCAACTGGTCTGCTGATTTGCTGGCCCGCGCCGCGGAGGATAACTTCCCCGAACACGATATCGCTTTTGCTTCCCTGAACCAGGGGGGCATGCGCGTATCCGAAATTGGAACCGGGCCCCTCATCGTCTCCGAAATTTACGAGCTGATGCCCTTTGACAATACCCTGGTGCTGATGGACCTAAGCGGTAAGGAATTACGGGAATTCATCAGCCACATCGCCAACTCCGGTGGCTGGCCGGTCAGCGACGGACTCTCTGTGCAAGCGGACCCAACTGGCCTGAGTATGCTGGTACAAGGAAGCCCCATCAACGCCGACCAACGATACATAATCGCACTACCAGACTACGTAGCTAACGGCGGCAGCGGCTCCTCTATGCTAAAAGACAAACCGAAGATCAAGAGTGGTCTTCTGATCCGTGATCTCCTGGTTGAATACGCTGGCAAAATCACCCAACCTATTGATGTACGGGTAGAGCTACGGCGCATGAAGCTGTAGCAGACCACTCCTGCCCCTTCTGAACAACAGACAACCGACAACCGCATGCTCAACCGAAGATTCTTCCTGAAAAAAGCCGCCGTAGGCGGCGGGCTATTAATGGTTCCCACCTTGGCATCGGCTTCGTCCTTGCTAAAAAAGGCTCCTCGCCTCACCATTTTGCATACCAACGATTGGCACAGCCGCATCGATCCCTTCCCGGACGATGGCGGCCGCAACGCCAACCAGGGAGGAGCCATCCGGCGGATGCGCCTCATCAGTGAAATTCGCAGAGCGGAGTCGAACGTACTATTACTGGACAGTGGCGATATCTTTCAGGGTACACCTTACTTCAACTTCTTTGCCGGAGAACTGGAAATGAAGCTCATGACCCAGATGGGGTACGATGCCGCCACCATCGGCAACCACGACTTTGATGCTGGGATGGAGAACCTCGCCAAACAGATGGGGCACGCAGACTTTCCGATGCTTACGGCAAACTACGACTTTAAGGGGACGCCCCTTGCAGGAATGACCCAGCCCTATAAAATTTTCAACAAAGCTGGTATCAAAGTAGGTGTGTTCGGATTGGGCATCAAGCTTTCTGGTTTGGTGCCGGATGATCTGTACGGCAATACCCAGTACCTCGATCCCCTGGCTGTTGGTAACGAAACCGCCCAACTTCTAAGGCATAAAGAAAAGTGTGATCTGGTGATCTGCCTAAGCCACTTGGGGTATAAATATCGTAGTGATGAAGAGGTAGATGATATCGATCTGGCTTCTTCTTCGAACGATATTGACATCATCCTCGGTGCGCATACCCATACCTTTCTGAACGAGCCAACCCTAGTGGAAAATCAACAAGGCAACCCCGTAATCGTGAATCAGGTTGGATTCGGAGGCCTTCGCCTGGGGCGCATGGAGGTTACTTTCCCGGGGAACTCTGAGCGGCGGTGCGTGGCTTGCAATAATTTGCGAGTATAAATTTAGGTTTACTCGCGTCCTGCTTATGACAAAATTGCCGATATGGGTGTCAGACGTGCGCCAAAGATAATTCTGCTGAAATAAGCAGTGTTTTACTTGCAAGGGTGCTGTCTTTCTCCCCATATTTGCTGTCCGCCTAAAGAGCTTAGGCGAAGAGGATCACACCGACCTGCACTTGTTCTGCCCTTCGCTAGAGGGCCTCTGACTGAATATTTGCTGACCCCGCGGAATTGCGGTTCCTGTTTGTTAAACTTACTGATTTTAAGAAACATTATTTACTAACTGACCGGCGCTCACTACGCTGTGATTGGAACACTATTTCTGTGCAACTGGGATACAAAATGGATCATACTGCTATTTGGAACAATTGTCTGCAAAACATTCGGCAAAACGTCGATCCCCAAAGTTTTCAGACTTGGTTTGCCCCGATACGCCCTGTTGCACTTAAACAGAATGAGTTGACGATCCAGATTCCGAACCGTCTTTTTTACGAATGGCTTGAGGAGCATTACGTTGATGTGCTTAAATCAAGTCTACAACAAGCACTTGGCACCGCCGGCCGGCTACAGTACCGCATTAACCCTGCCCGTGGTGAGGGCCGAAATGGCGCTGCTACGAATGGAACTGCGAAAAATAGTAAGAAGAGTACCGGAGCTCCTGGCCCTCGTCCTGCTCCCGGAAACCCTTTTGTGATTCCTGGGGTTACCCGCCCTCGAATTCCGAGCAATCTTGATACCCGGTATACCTTTGATAACTTCATTGAAGGAGATTGTAACAGCCTGGCGCGAAACGCTGCGAAAGCTGTTGCCGATAACCCTGCAAACACAGCCTTCAACCCGCTCGTGATTCACGGTAACGTTGGCCTTGGTAAGACACACCTACTGCAGGCGGTAGGTAACCACATCACAGAAAAATTCCCGAACAAAGCCGTGCTCTACGTCAGTACGGACACTTTCACGAACCAGTTGGTGAGCTCCATCGGAAGCAATACCACCAACGATTTGGTGAACTGGTATCAGAATGTTGATGTACTGCTGGTAGATGATATCCAACAACTGGTGAAGCGTAAGAAAACGCAGGATGTCTTCTTCAATCTCTTCAATGTATTACGGCAAAACAATAAGGCGGTTGTAATGACCTGTGACCGGCCTATCATCGAGCTTGACATCGAAGAGCGTTTACGTAGCCGTTTTCAGTGGGGCCTGAGCGCAGACCTAAGTATGCCAGCTTTAGAAACCCGCATGGCTATACTGAAGTCTAAAGCAGACAACACCGAAGTTGATATTCCTTCCAACGTAGCCGAATTCATCTGCTTCCACATACAGCACAATATTCGCCAGTTGGAAGGAGTCTTGAACAACCTCGTTCTTCACAAAGGGGTACTTGGCGATGAGCAGGAGATTGACCTCAAACTAGCCAAGGAGGTCCTCAAAAATTTTGTCACCGAGATCAATAAAGAGGTTACGCCTGAAGTAATTCAGCGGACGGTTGCTGATTACTACAACCTGGAAGTTGAAAATTTGGCCTCTGCTACCCGTCGTAGACACGTAGTGCTCGCCCGCCAGATCAGTATGTTCCTGGTTAAGCAGTACACAGAAGAGAGCCTCAAATCCATCGGCCGGATGTTTGGAGGGCGTGATCACTCCACTGTACTTTACTCTATTAAGACCGTAAAGGACCTTATGGAAACCAACGATGAGATCCGAAAATCCCTTGGTGATCTGGAGCGGAAAATCCGCATCGGCCAGGGAGAAGGATCCGAAATGGAATTTTAACCGGCCGAAGGACATTCCGTGTGCGAGCGGACTGAGCGCTCTCCGAGCGCGAACTCACCAAACCTCAGACTCGAAGAGTACTTCAAACAAGCTGTTACTCCAGTACTGCAGGCAATAAATGCTCTTTCAACATCTTCTCGGCTTGCCAGTGTGCGAACGGTTGGTTATAGGCTGTAGCCGTAATGACAACCACCAAATCTAACTCTTTTAGCATAATGATCTTATTCCCTCCGTTTCCGCTCGCGTGGGCGTAGGTGTAGGTTTTGCCATCAATTTCAACCGTGTCTTGCCAGAACAGGTAACCGTAATAGCCTTGTTTTTCATCGTTTCTTGCAACGAGTGGTAGAAGGCTTGTTTCTGTCCAACTTGAAGGGAGAATACCTTTACCACCGTCGAGGTAAAGCTGGCCAAATGCCGCCAGCGAAAGAGCGGACATCCTAAGACTTCCGGCTGTGTTACCAACTTTGGTTGGGGTGTAGCTCCATTCTTGGTCGGTAATGCCTAGCGGCGTAAAAAGCTTTTCAGCAGCGTACTTTTCGAGCCCTTCGGGAACTGCGCGGTGAACAATGTCACCCAGCAATATCGTCCCTGCGGAAGAATAACTCCAGGTAGTGTCAGTTCGGGCAGGTAGGTTGAGTGTAAATTTCACCCAGTCTCTTGTAGGGTACATTTTTTCTTCCTGACCGGGAGAATCGGAAATGTTGTCATTGGCGTCGAAACCTGAAGACATGGTCAATAATTGTTCTAGTGTTGTACTGGCCTTAACGGGTGACGGGTTGTCGAACTCGCTGAGGTTATAAAAATCAGAAATAGACTGATTGGTGTCCTTTAGATGGCCATCATTGATGGCGATTCCCGTTAGGGCTCCGGCGAAGGATTTTCCCACAGACCGTGTATCATGTAAGGTGTTTCGATCGGCCCCGTTGAAGTATTCTTCCAGAACGAGTTTGCCGTCTTTGAGTACGATTGCACTGGTGATGTCAATGAATTGCTCCTGGGCAATTTTGCGGTTCATTGCCTCTACTTCGGCCCCGTTCAGGGGGCTTGCGCTTAGTGGGAAGCGCTCGGTTGGCGCTATGCTTTGAGCTATAACTTGTGCCGGTTCTACATCGGGCAAAGAGGCGATGGTGCGTATAGCGCCGGTAGCAATGATAGGGCCAGTCTTTAGTTCGTCAATTTCAAGGTAAGGACGAACTTCAATCTTGAGGTTATGGATTCCTTCATTAAGGGCGGCTTCTCCACCGCCAAGCTTCATGAATTTTTGCCAAAGAAACCGGCCCCAGTGATCTACTTCTTTGGCGCCGAACCATGGTATACCAAAGACTGTAGCTTCGTTTTTATAGTCGCAGGACCCCGCACCGGTCTGTAGGTTGTAGACATAAGTTTCTTGCCCATCAACCAGGAAGGTGAATTGAAAACTTCCGGCATCGCAAAGTTCTTCTACCGTTAGCTCAGGAGCAAGATCGTGCAGGCGAGAAGTTATGGTTTGGTCCAGAAACATCCGGGCATTGAATTCAGTGTCTTCGCTGAGATTGATGGTTGTGAGAAAATCTTCCTGGCCGAAATCGTCGTAACCGATCCAATCATTGAAGAAGCGGATATTCCCGACTTGGCTTTGGTGGAAGTCATTGATGATTTCGCCCCGACTGAGTTCGAGGGGCATGGTTGGGGCTTGCTCCGTGCATGCGGTTAGCAGCAGGAGGGAGAATAGAAGTAAACGGTACATGGAGTGGTTTTTTTCGGGCGCGCACGCAGGTGCAAGGAAAGTAGAGCGGCAAGGAGAGAAAAGAATGAAGGTTGGTCCCAATCTCTTTTTGACTTTGCTCCTTAAAAAAACTTTCTCTGCACCTGCGGCCGCGCCTGGGAAATAAGTATAAGCTGGTTATTGTGGGATAGTGTCTTTTACCTTAAACAAAGAATCCGTAAGACTTATAGAGTCCTTAGAAGACTTAGGCGTAATAGCATCTAATATCTCGAGCGCATTATTGCTGTAGGCTGTTCGGATAGTTTCTCCGGCAATGATGTTTGGTGCATCCAAAAATGTGTCGTCTTTTTCATTAATACAGATCTCTAACCGATCTGTATTTCCGTAGATATTATCAGCCTTGTTGTGTGACCAAAGTACTAGGTTTTCAGTATTTACCTCTATTCTTTTGTCACCTGCGTTGATGAGCTCTAGGAAGCGGAACTTCAGAGGTCCTGTGGTGGTGAATTCTGAATTGAGCGACTTTCTACTGGGATATCGATTGAGCTGGATACGCATGTGGTCACTGCCATGAGCCTCTAAATTTACCCGTACCTCAATGAGTTCGTTCAGCCTTACCAGCTTGGTGAAGTCAGGGGCCAACCTGCCTTCTTTTGCTTTAAAACTCAGGACGTCCAGGGCAGCTGCCGGGCCTTTAACAATGAGCTCTTTGCCCATGGCAGGGTCGTGGATCAGGCGAATACCAGGTAAGACGTTTGCCCGCATGATGTAACCTAACGCAAACCGGCGTTCTTCGATGGGGCTGGAAGTTGCATCGATGGGGTTATTCAGGTCCTTCAGTACTTCTTGTACGAAGGGATGCTCTGCGCCTTGTGCTTTAAAATCAACTTTTGGGAGATAGTTGAAAACATAGTCGATGGCAAACATAGCTAATAATGCACCGAAGAAAAGTAGGGTAGAGGTTCTCATTGTTCATCGATTTTAACGGAAGGGTTTAGTAAGTGATTGAGGTCTTCGAGACTAATGTTCAACAGATTGAGGGTTCGCTTGAAACGAGGGAGTTCTTCTTCGATGAAGATGGAGCGTTTTAGTGCGATGGCTGCTTTTCTGCCGGCGGCGGAGACGAAGAAACCAAGGCCTCGTTTTGTTTCAATGATGTTGAGGTCTTTGAGATAATCGTAGGCGTTCATCACTGTATTGGGGTTGACACCTACCTCTGCGGCCAGCTGGCGAACGGACGGAATCTTTTCGCCGTCGCTCCATGCCCCGGCTAGTACTTGCTCGATGCCAAAGTCTGCAATCTGGCGGTAAATACCCTGATTGGTTGGTTGGATTTGCATGATTAAGCAGTTTTTTTGGTTAGGGCAAGGCCGCCAGCGAAGAGCATGATCAGCAGAAAAACCGATTGAATAGCTATATAAGCAGTTTCATCATTCTCGTATTTTATTTTGATTACTTGCTGCTGAGTTGTTGTCATATTTGGCTCGTAACGGGTGAGACCGGCAACACCGTCTTCCTGGGCTAGGGAGGCAACATAAGGGATGTCTACAGTTTCTGAAATAGCACCGTGGGTTTGGGAAATGTAGAAAATGCCTAAGCCAATTATTGCAAAGACTAGCCAACCTCCTCTTTTGCCAAAGGCAAAAGAGGAATGAAGCCAAACAGCGCAAATTGCTGCATTAGCAATAAACCCAAAGCCCAGCGCACTCCATAAGTAGGTTATTGAGGGAAGCAGCAGGAAATCTGGAGCAATAAAAGTCAGCAAACAAATTATTATGAACGGTAAGAGAAAGCTGACAAGAGGGACAAAGATTAAATACAGCAAGAGTATAGTCGCCAAGCGCTCACCGTTAGAAAGCGGTAAGGACAACGTCCTGACGGCCTGGTTCTCTTCTTTGAACCAACGATTAGAAAAACCATCGCAGATAATAAGGCTGGTTATCCAACCACCAAGCACGATGATATTGATGAGCGTGTCGGGGTTCCAAAACGAAAATCGTGCCTTAAGGAGACTATTGGTCGTGTCATTATCCTGGGAGACAATGAAGATAAAGGTAGTTGCAAGGCTCATAATGATAAACCCAAGCACATAAGTGAGGGAGCCTGCTTCCGCAACGGCCGCGCGTGCGGCCAAATAAATGCGTCTAATTGAAGTCATGATGAAAAATTGAAGTAAGAAGCCGTTTTGGTGGGAGGGACTGCTGTTTTACAAAATAGGTTGGGGGAGACCACCGTCGGTAAGCGCCAGGTAGAGCGTTTCGAGATCAAAAGCTGCGTTACCCTGACGGCCATCGGCATGAACGGTTAGCCATCCGCCGGGCACCCGGCGGGCGTAGCCCTTGTCGCCATAGGGCAGGGGCTGGGTGGTAAGGTTGAAGCTGTAGAAACGTTGCGCCAACTCAAGCGGGAGGTGTGCATGGATTTTGCCTTGGTTGAGAACCAACACATGGTCTAATACCGGAGCTATTTCACTCAGTAGATGAGTTGCAATGATGATGGTTTGGCCCGCTTCGGTTCCGGCAATGAGGGTGCGCCTGAACTGGTCTTTGCCCTGGATGTCAAGACCAGTGGTAGGCTCGTCGAGTAACAGGACTTGGGTGCGGGTAGCGAGGGCAAAGGCGAGTTGAGCCCGGCGTTTTTGGCCAAAACTTACCTTATCAAGCCGTTTGTCCGGATCTGCTTTGAACTCGTGAAGCGTTTCCAGAAAGAGTTGGTTGTTGAAGTTGGGGTAAAAAGGACCGTAGTAAGCAGCGATCTTACGGGGAGACCATTTTGGGAAAAAGGGCTCGCTGGGCAGAAAGTAAAGCCGTTGTAATAAGTCTAGTGGACGGCTTGATGGGGTTTGCCCCAAGACGTTTATGTTGCCCGAAGAGGGGAACTGGAGGCCAGCGATAAGTTTTAGCAGAGTAGTCTTACCCTCGCCGTTCGGGGCGCAAAGGCCCGTGATGCCGGATTGCTTAATGGTGATGTCTACACCGTGAAGGGTGTCCTGACCGCGGCCGTAAGTATGGTGTAATGCGTTTGCTTGGAGGATCATTGCTTTAGTGTATTAGTGAAGTAATACAGTGCAATGGTCGGTGATTAGCTTGGTTCTTGCAAGCCTTGTGTGATGTAATCGATTAAAGGGTGGTTTTTATCGACTAAAAATTGGAGACCGTTGGACGCTTCCTCAGATAGTACATTTATTCGGGGAGGCTTTAGAACTTGATTTTGGATGGATGGGGTAATTGGGAGAGGCGTTTGATACTGCTTGCAGACAGACGGATTTATCCGTCAACAAGTTTGAACAAGTTTCTGGTTGAATGCTGTTCGGCAGCTAGTCGACAGTGAGCAAAACTAGGGTTTGATGCTGCTTGTCGGACAGACGGATCTATCCGGCAAGCCTATTAACGACATCTCGCGTAAGTCTATCGGACCGATGGAGCTATCCTATAAATATGCGGAGGTAATTTGCTAATTCATTGCGGACAGACGGATCTATCCGGCAAGTGTACAGCTACTACTCAAAAGCCCCACTAACCACCAGCTCCTTCCCTCCACCGGAGTAGTCATAAAATCCTTCTCCGGATTTTCGGCCGAGCTTTCCTGCCGTTACCATATTCACGAGCAAGGGGCAGGGCTGATGATGCGCACGTCCGAAGCCGTCTTTCATCACGTTGAGAATGGCCAGGCAGGTGTCCAGCCCGATGTAGTCGGCCAGTTGCAGCGGCCCCATTGGGTGCGCCATGCCGAGTTTCATCACGGTGTCTATTTCTGCTACGCCCGCAACGCCTTCAAAGAGGGTAGTGATCGCCTCGTTGATCATCGGCATAAGGATGCGGTTGGCAACGAAGCCAGGGTAATCGTTCACTTCCGTTGGCGTCTTGCCCAGTTCGCGGCTCAGGTCCATTACCAGTTTGGTGGTTGCATCATCGGTGGCGTAGCCCCGGATCACTTCCACGAGTTTCATGATCGGAACGGGGTTCATGAAGTGCATCCCGATCACTTTTTCGGGGCGCTTGGTAGCGGCGGCGATCTTAGTGATGCTGATGCTGGAAGTATTCGTAGCAAGGGGCGCGGCCGCAGGTGCAAGGGCGTCGATGTCGGCAAAGATTTTCAGCTTCAGGTCTACGTTCTCGGTAGCTGCTTCGATGACGAGATCAGCTTTCCCGACCCCTTCGGCGAGCTGGGTGTAACCAGTAATGCGGGTAAGGATGGCTTCTTTATCCGCCTCGGTGATCTTTTCTTTCCGCACAATCCTGTCCAAACTGGAAGCAATAGCAGCGAGGCCGCGGTCAATGGCGCTTTGGTTGATGTCGTTAAGGCTTACGTTATGGCCCGCAGCGGCGAATACCTGTGCGATACCAGCTCCCATTTGGCCAGCTCCGATTACTGAAATATTCAAGATCTTTTGGTTTTGGTTGGTTAGTGGGCGTAAGGTCTTACTTTTTTTGGATACTTCAGCTATCTTGGGCTCGGGGCTGCGCCCTACGGTGAGCACACAAGTTTTCAGTGTCATAAAACCCTCTACCTAAACCCTGGGGTCAATGCATTATTCACCTTTTCTAACCTTTCCTGCCGGAGGCCTTCTTTTTCGCAAAAAAGGTGCTATGGTGAAATCCA
>CAYPIM010000021.1:0-45613 GCA_964410795.1 uncultured Lewinella sp.
CCGAGGCTATTCGACATTACAACATGAGTCATCCCGAGCACGAAGTACAGCGCAGCTAACTATTGGAATGAATTGCCATGTTTTGTAGTGGCTGGCAAAAAAAAGCGATCAGCGATCAGCATTCAGGCAAAACTGCTCTGAATGCTGATCGCTGATCGCTTTTTTTGTCACAGTCCAGCTTATAAATATGGGAAACGCCCAAAGCACTACCCAAAGTTCGGGATGACTCGTGTTACTTTATCCTTGTTGATTTTTTTGGTTTGCCTCCTGTCATTCAAAAGACAAAAGATGGTTTGCCCGACTATTTTTATGCTTCGATCTAAGGAATTAGGGACGCATTCTGGTCAATATGTCAAGTAAACGAAAGCAAAAGCCTATTTTATGCGTTTAAGGAGAAAGCTGCATCAAATAGGTAGCTTATCAAATTTTCCGGCCCATGCGTTATTTGTACTTGGTTATTGTTCTTTCCACACTCCCTACCCTACTGCTGGCTACCCACAACCGGGCGGGTGAGATCATTGTAAGGGCAGACGGAGACTGTAGTGATATAAACAATCAACTCCGGGCTTGTGCTACCATTGTTACCTATACTGAAGTAGAACAAACCGATGTTGACCGGGAGGAGCTTCTGATCAGTTGGGGAGACGGAACGACGGATACCATCCGGAGAGACCGTGAAATTTTACTCGGCAATGGCATCAAACGCAACGAATACACGCTTTGTCACCGTTTTCCTGGATTTGGGCGATACTTTATTAGCTTTCAAGATCAAAACCGAGTGGCCAATATTGTAAACATTGACGGTGGCGGATCCGTAAATATCCCCTTTAGCGTTTACACTGTCTATACCCTTGCCAACCCAATTTTGAACGGTTGCAACAGCTCACCGGAGCTTACACAGTCTCCCATTGAAAATGCTTGTATTGGTTCGGTGTGGACACACAACCCCGGGGCTTTTGATGTTGATGGAGACAGTCTTGCCTTTGAGTTTACTACACCCCAACGTGCGCCGGGTGTTCCGATTGCAAATTACTCCCCAGTTAACGCTGGTACTGGAGCACTTTCCATCAATGAAGAAACAGGTCAAATTACCTGGGATGCTCCGGCCATTGCCGGAGAATACACCTTGGCTTTTTTGGTAAAATCTTTCCGCAACGGTATTCCACTAGATACACTGGTGCGGGATATGCAAATATTTGTAGCAGAATGTGCGAATGATCCTCCCGAAGTTGAATTGCCCTTTGAAGAAATCTGCGTGGTGGCGGGAGAGTTGATCAATTTCAACGTAGTTGCAACCGCACCTATGACGGATACTGACCAGGAGGTTAAACTTACCGCCAGTGGCCGGCCTTTCGACTTTGCGAGTAATGCCGCTACGTTTACGCCTTCGGACAGTATATGGCGCCCGGACCCCGAAACGAAAACCTTCAGGTGGGAGACCAATTGCTCGCACATCAGCAACCAGCCTTATTTTGTAGTCTTTAGAGCCGAGGATGATTTTTTCAGCCCTACGAGCGGCCTTTCTACCGTCCGGGTTGTCTCCATAAAAGTTGTAGCACCACCTCCAGAAGGATTACAAACCGTCGCTGACGATGACTTTATCACCCTGACCTGGGACAAACCCTACGCGTGCGAAGAAAGTGCAGATCCTCTTTTCCTTGGCTTTACCGTCTGGAGAAAAGAAGGAAGTAATCCTTTCACGGTAGACACCTGTCAAACCGGCCTTGCCGGCCAGGGATACACCCAGGTAACGCCACGCGAGACAATGGAAATGCAGGATGGCCGCTATGTTTTTATCGATGATAATATAGAGCGAGGGAAAACTTATTGCTACCGTGTAGTTGCACTCCTTGGCCGTCCAATTATTAACCTTGGGCTAATCTTTGAAGAGATTGAATCTATTCCTTCACAAGAAGTTTGTGTGCAACTTGCGCGGGATATCCCCTTACTTACGAAAGTTGACGTAACGAGTACTGACAACAACACCGGAGGCATCGATATTTGCTGGATACGGCCAAGTGCCATTGCACTTGACACGGTACAAAACACCGGTCCGTATCGCTATGTACTGAGCCGAGCAGATGGCCAAACGACTGACCCTACGGCTTTCAGTCAAATCGCCTCCTTTGAGCGTCCGTTTTTTGGTGAACCGATAGACACTTGTTTCAGTGATCCGAACCTAGACACGGAAGGTCAGGCCTACTCCTACCTAATTGAGCTCTTCGTAGAGAACGAAAGTGCTCCCATAGGTGAAGGCCAAGCTGGAACATCAGTACGTCTCAGTGGTAGCCCAACGGACAATGCCAATCAATTGAGCTGGACGGCTACTACTCCATGGACAAACGTGAGTTATGATGTTTTTCGGAAAGCTCCGGGTAGTTCGACCTTTGAATTCCTTGCAACAACCACAGCACCCAGCCTTCGGGATGAGGACCTGGAGAATGGAGAAGAGTACTGTTATTATATCCTTGCTGAAGGAACCTATAGTGTGGACGATATCCCTAGTCCTCTACTAAACCGCAGTCAGGAGCTTTGCCTACAACCAATAGACAATGTTCCGCCCTGCCCTCCTCCACTTGAGGTGGTTAGTGTCTGTGATCGGGGTGTAGATTGTACCGATACCGACAATCTCTTTAACACCCTTAACTGGGTGGTACCGGAAGAAGTTTGTGATGATGACGATGTGGCGGGTTATCGCATATATTTTGCTGCAGACAGTGCTGGAAGCGCGGTACAAGTTGCTGAAATTCAAGGTGCTGAAGTTGTAACTTTCGACCACTTCCCAGAGAGTGGTATTACCGGTTGTTATTCTATTAGTGCCTTCGACCTCAACGGTAATGAAGGAGACCGAGGCACAGAAATTTGTGTAACCAATTGCCCCATCTACGAACTTCCAAATGCCTTTACCCCTAACGGAGACGGACAAAACGATATTTTCACACCTCGCGGCCGCTGTTTTGTAGAACAGGTTGAATTCCAAGTATTTAATCGATGGGGCCAACTGGTCTTCGAAACAGAAGATCCGGCAATTGAATGGGACGGGAGAAATCTAGCAGGAGAACCACTCCCCTCAGGCACCTATCATTACATAGCTAAAGTATTCGAACAACGCTTGGAAGGCATCATCGTCTCCGCCGAGCCTTTATCAGGATTCATTGAGCTATTTGCGGGGGAAGGGAACTAGTGGTCTGTCAAGCTTAGGTTTTCGGGTAGCCTGCGGCGTCTTTTAGCGGCTAGCTGCGTTGCACGTTTTTCAGCTAAAGAACTTCAGCAACCGCCATTCCTTTCTTAGATTATTCCACATTCCAGGCTTCAGCCACAGGCCGTAAGCAAGGCCCGTAAAAAAGGTAAACATGGCATAGACCAAAGCTGGTTTTAGCATTTGCTCGTTGTGCAATAGAGTAGAAGTGATTAGGAAAGCGAGGCTTGTATTTTGAATTCCTGCTTCTACCCCAAGGGTGATCTGATCGTTACGACCAAAACCAAACATGCGGCCAAAAATCATTCCAGAAGATAAAGCGCAAATGTTTATCGCAAGTGAGGCCGGAATGATGGTAGTAACCTCTCCCAACAGGAGGTTACTACCTCCCGCATCCGCCGGAGCAAGAAGCTTAAGGGTAAAAAGTAGTCCTAAAAGAAATATACTCAGCCAGCGTAAGCGGGGCTGAAGAAAATCTGCTCGGTCTGCCTGCCTTATTCTGAAGATCATTCCAAAAATTACTGGAACCAGAACGATCAAAAAAATTCGTCCGGCGGTAGGTAATAGCGGCAGTTGCTGTAAGCCTCCTCCTAACCAGAAAGTGGTGAGCCCAAGGTTAACAATAACCGGAATGGTAATCATTGACAGGGTGGTATTACAGATGGTAAGGCTTACCGCCAGGGTCGTATTAGCTTTAAGCAAAAAACTGATAAAATTACTACTAAGACCTCCCGGACAGGCAGAAAGTACAACTACTCCAGCGGCAAACGCAGGAGGTAGTTTAAACAAGAAAGCAACACAAAAAGCAATGGCCGGCAAAAGCAAAAGCTGAAGCCCCAAACCAAGCAAAAGCACCCTCGGATGAGTGGCAAGCTGTCGAAAATTATTGGTCCGTAGACTTAATCCGATGCTGAACATTATCAGTGCTAAAATCAACCCAATTAGAAAATCTATCATTTTTTTTCGCCTCGTTGTTTGGGGGAATGAGTTTTTGCAGCTAAATTCGCCTTGTCAAAGGTGGTAACGGCTACCTAATTGATGTAGGAACAATTGTATTCTTTACGGTGTTCTAACATACTAAACGGGGCTCCGGCTTTCGTTTTAAAGATACTTAACGAAGCTTATGCGCTCGTTATAAAGATGTTAATAGGGTTTTAGGTGTTTATTTCTGGACCGGCTGTGCTTTGCACGACCGGTCTTTTTTTTGCCCTAACCCTATGCTCTTATGATTTTATTCACCACTCCGTGAAATATAGAACTAGCCCTCTTCATACGCTACTGCAGCCACCAGAGCATTATACCAATCTTCTCCGTATTTCCGGACAAGAGCTGGCTTTGCGAACTCATAAACTCGGATTTTCTCCTTTTGGCCCTTCGTGCATGCTGCTGAGCAAATATCCCATACATCATAATTCAGGGCTTCGAAGTTTGCGCCTGGCTTTGATTTGACCCTGATTGGGTAAAGGTGACAGCTGATGGGTTTCTTCCAATCTATTTTACCATCCCGATGTGCTTGTTCTATACCGCAAAGCGCCATTCCCTGATCATTTAAGGTCATGTAAGCACAGGCAGCATTATCCACCAGAGGGGTATCCCAACCTCCCAATTGCTCGTTACTCGTATAAAAGCCTTGTGCCTTGATTGCAGCACGTCCGGCGTCCGTCAGGTAGGGTTCAACCTCCGGGTAAATGTCCGCTAAGATGTTCAATTCTTCCTTTTCTAAAGGTGCACCAAAGTCTCCTTCCCAACAACAGGCTCCTTTACAGGCCGATAAATTGCAGGCAAAATGTTCATCCGTGACATCGTCACTGACGATGATGTTGTCTATAATGTACACAGCAGATAGTAGTTAGAAATCAGAGAATTAGAAACTAGGGAGCTAGAAATTAGGTAACTAGAAACTAGTTCTCTAGTTACTAGCTCCCTAGCTCCTACTTAACGTCTACCTCAATCCGCCGGTCTTGATTGGCCAGTTGCCAAGCAGTATGAAATACAAGACGAGCAATTTTCTCCATTTTTTCGAAATTGATCTTGTCTACAGTATCTGTGGCTTGATGATAGTCCGCATGCGTACCATTAAAGAAAAATATGCTGGGAATGCCCTTGACGGCAAAGTTATAGTGATCCGACCGGTAGTAGTAGCGGTTGGGGTCGTCTTCAGCATTATAGCTATAGTCAAGCTCAAGCTGTGTAAACTCCTTATTGGCGTATTCATTGATGAGGTGCAGCTCTGTACTTAAGCGGTCACTACCAATCACGTAAATATATTCTGGGTTATCCGCGTGCGCATCGTCTACGCGGCCAACCATGTCTACGTTAATATCTGCAATGGTTTGCTCTAGCGGAAAGATGGGGTGACTAGCATAGTATTCTGAGCCAAGCAGCCCTTTTTCCTCTCCGCTTACCAGTAAAAATAAAACGCTGCGCCTTGAACCTATTCCTTGCTTTTTAGCCGTCACAAACGCTTCGGCAATTTCCAGGACGGAGGTTGTTCCGGAGCCGTTATCATCCGCACCATTGAACACATTATCTCCACGCTTCCCGATGTGATCATAGTGCGCACTAACTACCAGCACTTCATCTTTTAGTTTTGGGTCAGTCCCCTCCACATAGCCAAGTACATTTTCTCCGATGAGCTCTCTTACCGCCTTCGTTTGGGTTAACTCCAGATTTACGGGCACGGCAACGGATTTAGAACGACCGGATTTTTCCATCTTCTTACGCGCCTTGATGACCTTTTTCCCAGCCTTGCCCATAATCTTACGCGCAAGCTGTGGTGTGAGATAGACCACATTAGCGGTATTACGATCTGCTTCGGCCATTTCGGCCATCCGCATTCGGCCATCCAGGGTTTCCCGGCGAATGTTACGAACGTTGGTCTTGAAATCAGGATCGATGATGAAGACCGTCTCAACCCCTTTGGCTTTCGCAACTTCTAATTTACGCTCATTGCCAGCACTCCACTCTGAAACATCCATTGTTCCAGAAACCCGGTACATGCCTTTTTTACTTTTGGGTTCTCCAGCAAAGATTAGAATATGCTTTCCCGCTACGTTCTTTCCATCGTAGTCGCTGTAAGTCTCATCTTCGATGCCGTAACCCAAAAAAGTAAGTTCAGAGATTTTAGTCATTCCCCGGTCCGCGTTTTGCGACGGTGCACTAGCGTATTCCCATAAATGGCGAAGTGGTTCGCCGTTCATTTTTAGCTCGATGGTCTTCCATTTTTGACGAGCAAAGAGAATTCTTTGAAAATAGCCACCGTTCTCCCCGATTGCTGGCAGACCAAGGTCAACAAGTTGTTTGCGTAAATACTCTGCCGCACGTTTCTGGCCTGGCTCACCTGTTTCGCGGCCCTCCATATCGTCCGCAGCAAGAATATTAAGGTGCCGCTTCATGTCTTCTACCTTAATGGTAGCAGCAAGTGCCTTAACCTCAGCAGGTGAAGTCTTGATCTTTTGGATTGGGCCGGTCATTTGTGCGAATAGCGTTCCAGACAACAGAGCTATGGCCAAAAGCAGAAGAATACGATTCATGCGACAATTTGAGTTGGTTTGTAAAAACAACGTAGTTGAAGCAGGTGAAGTTCTACAAATTAGTATTGGTTTTCGTAGCTGCTATATTATGAGGGGCTCGGTAGCAGGTGCAGTGAAAGGATGCGGGTGCAGGGTTTAGCTATTCCCTTCCCCTGCTCCTTCAACGCTAGCTAGCACCTGCGGCCGCGCCTAAGATGATGTGACAAAATCTTATTTAACTACTTTAAACGTACGCTTTTTACCTTCCGCCGTCAGCGTGAGTTGGTAGCTCCCCGCAGGCAGAGCACTTGTGTTGATCCGGCTAGCACCATTTAATCCTTCAAACCGAAGAGTCACCTGCCCGAGGGCATTGGTAAAGGTTGCGCTGTAGTCGGCAAGTTGTGTCTGTACTTCAAGCAAGTCTCCCATAGGATTTGGCCCTACGGAAACGGGAGTAGTAAGTGGCTCCTCCGTCCCTACCGGGATATTGCGGACAATGTCAGCGGAGAGCGCGTCGACGTAAAAACCATCAGCAGTTACACCACCGTCGCTCAGTAATTCAAAGCGGATCATGACCATCTCACCGATATAATCACTCAAACTGACTTCTTCCAGTACCCACTCGTTCTGAACGCCGTCGTACAAAGGTTCTCCGGTTGAGAAATGGTTCTGGGTACCCGGCCGGGTCCGGCTACCACACTGAGGGATCCAGTTTGCACCACCATCGATGGAAACTTCCAACTGGACCTGATCGTAATCGGCTTCGATTGCCCATTTAGCGTAGAAACTAAGATTGGCCGAGACGATGTTCGCCTGTGTCAGGTCAATCGTTTCGTTGAGCGCAAGTACACTATTGGCACGGTCTTCATAATTTCCGCCGGGGGAGTCTGTGATCGAAGCACTGGGAGAGCCGGGGTAGAATTCAGCGGTTGTCAGTCCCCACCCATTCGTAGTCCAGCCAGCCAGATCTTCGGCTTCGTTAACGAAGATGCTTTCGGTTTGTCCATAAATTTTAACGATCCGCTGGCTGGTGGAGAAGTTGCCGTTGTCCAGCACAAGGTCAAAGCTCACTTCATCACCGGCCTCGATGTCTTCTCTGAGGTTGATCTCTAATGCTCCGGCTTCAAGTCCTCCCCGGGTTAAGGAATGTGTATTGTTCTGGCCTACCGTAGCAATATTGTCGGATACCGGCACCACACTCACCGTAAAGTCACCATCAGCAAAGCCAATGCGGGTAAGGTTATAAGTCAACGAAAAGCTTAGGGAACCAACCAAGCCGGAGGAGGTCTCCTCTAACAAACCAAAACGGTTAAGGGCATGTGCCGCCGTCATATTGTGCACCAACATATCCTGGCTAATGCTTTCAATCTGGCTTTCAGCGGGCCAGAATGCGGGGCCAATTTCAGGTGTCATTGCGAACACCTTTTCACGAGTTCCCCCATCGACCGTTTCCAGGTACCCGTACATGAAATCATCACTATCTCCGCTGGCAGGATACAAACCGGCGGATACGATGTTGGCGTACTTATTGTCCCGTACCATAGCTCCCGAGAGTTGTTCGTAGTAACCATTGTCCGGGGTGTACTTATTGGTTTCGTAGCCAAAAGGGTAAAGTAATAGCCCTCCGGAGGTATGGTTATTAAGTGCGATGGTAAAGTTGTGGGTCTCTACGAAATGGCGCATGGCGCGGGTTTCGGGCTCACTAAAGGGAGCAGTACCAGGGTAGGTTTGTCCACTTTGATCGTTTGAGACTCCAGTAGTATTCCAGATGGGTGTACCGTCGGGCTCAACGTAATTATAGTTTCGGTTCAGGTCCACGCCGTAACCTCCACGGCGATTCTTGCGCCAAAACCCTCCCCCGTTAGGGTTAGTCTCTTCATTATAAAGGTAACCGTCAGGGTTTACACAGGGAATGAAGTACAGCTCTGTATTATCAACAATTGCCCGGACCTCCTCACTCGTAGTGTAGTTTTCGATCAGGTACCACATGAAAAAGATCAACTGCTGCATAGAAGCGGGCTCGCGGGCGTGGTGCAGGGCGTCGTAAAGAATCTCCCGTTCACTGTCATCAGTAGTATTAGGGTCATCAGAAATTTTCACCCACTGCTGATAATTTCCTTCAGCGGTTCGGAAATTTTCCGGATCTGCAGGGTCAGTATTGTCTGCACGTTGGGTAATGATATCAATGTTATTGGCCTGGCAATATGCGTACATTTCATCAAGCTCTTCCAGCATCTCAGAGTAGGTAAGAAAACCGCCCATTGAACCGCCGTTATAGTTAACCGGCGAGGTAATTTCAGGGCCGGAAGCTCCTTCGTTACAATCCGCATTCTTAGTTGCAACAGCACCGACGTAGGCGGGGCTCATTGGGTTGTTCTGGTCTACGTAGAATTTATCAACGTCCTTGATGGTAAGCTCGTACTCCAATCCGGCTTCCCGGACCTTAGCCAGTTCTGCGGCAGAAAAATCCGACTCAAAGGAATACCCTTGCTTGTGCTGTCCGTGGTCCAGGTCTACCCCTAGCTGACCTAGGCGTTCCAATTGAGCAGCATCAGAATAATAGATTTTGGCCCGATGAAACCCTTCTGTTTGGGCAGAAAGGTTGAAGACCGTAAAGGCCAGGGCACAAAGTAACAGGATCGATTTCATTGGTCGTAAAATTTTGCCGAAGGTACGGCGGTATGCTTATTTGGTTTGTCGGGAGTGATGCCGATAAGGCTTATTCGTGTAGCGCGGGGTTTTGTGGGTGGCTTCCTTATCTCGCGAGGGTTTCGCGGGCAGCATCGCCATCTTGCTCCACCCCTCGCTATGCTATACGCCCCTCCGGGGCTGGGCTGGGGCGGTCAATTCAGCGTAACAGTACCTCAATCATTGCTCCGGCAGAGACCTCTCCTTTTCGGCGGACAAAATCCCGGTCCGTATTGTCACCGATTTCATAAGTGATGCCTTCAGCACCGAACTGGGTCCGAAACCAACTCATGGTGGTGGGCTTCCCAATCGGTTCAGGGTCCTCATTGATACGAAAACTGCCGCCAATACCGCGCTCGATGGCCGCCAGCCAGGCATCCTTGAAGCCAGGTAATGCAGTGGGAGGCACTACCCGATCGTTGTGGGTGTAGTAAACATCTTTGTAGGTGGAGTGAAAATCTATTCCCAACACAACATCACTGCGATATTCGTTAGTCAACTTCACAATATTATTAGCAACCTGTTGAGCTTCGGGCTGTCGGTACTTTGCCCAATCCCGGTTACTGTCGATACCTCCAGCCGTGTGCCGCCAGTGGCCAAGGTCTACGCCGTCAGGGTTTAGGAGCGGGTAGACAAGTAGTTGGTACTGCTTTAAGAATTCGGCACGGCGAGGGTGTTCAAGAATACCATCAATGAAGGCTTGAAAGCAGAGGAAGCCGGTTACTTCCGGCGGGTGTTGACGACTGAGTAGTACAATGGTTTTCCGATCGTCCATTTCACCACCACCAATGCGAAAAGCTTCCAGGTTACGACCTAATTTGCTTTCTCCTACATAGAAACCGCCCATCACGTCGTTATACGCTCGGCCCAGTGCTTCTGCCCAGTGCTTCACGTCCGCTGAGTTAATAACTTCCTGACCAGCGAGGTATTGGGCCTTATTGGCACTAAGGTGTATGCGAACATCGGCGGTAAATTGACCTGGGCCTACGACGACATCCGCACTATCTGCCGAAACCCAGTTCTTCCGATCCATGCTGATTTTCGGGAAATAGCGATGTCGAACGGTAGGTGGGTACGTCAGTCGAACGGTGATGGTCTGGTTCCGATCAGACTTAAAGCGCATTGCGTACCAAGGGCTGGGGTTAATGGGGCTGTTTTCAGGATCGATTCGCACGGTATAAAAGGAATCGTTCGTTTGGCGGATGGTGTTCAGGCGTGCGCCATCGAACTTATTGTCTACGGTCAAGCCTGCTTCGGGGAAGGTCCAGCTTTGCTTTTTCTGGAGCACTATTTCTTTGGTTCTCGTATCTACGTCTATAGGGAAATTATAAGTAGAGGCGCGGTTACAGGTAAGCAGGGCAAGGCTTACGAATAGTAGAATTGGTAGTTTCATAGTAGTGTTTTATGGGCGAGGACGCAGGATGCAAAGTGGGTTCAACGAGCGGGCAAGAACACTAGTGCACAACTACCCGCAGGAACCCATTGAGCAGTGAGGCGGTAATGGGAGCTACGCCCAGCAATTCCCCATCCGCTTCCAGTGCGGTTATTCCTTCAACCGGAACAACCGTGACCAAGCGAGTATGGGTAGTAGTTACTTCAGCAACCTTTCCGATAGACCCTGTATAAAAACGCCACGAGGAAAGCAGTATTTTCCAGATGGGTAGCCTCTTGGCGTAGGTCAGCGCCAGGGTATCAGCCGTTGGGTTTGCCTGGGGCACAAGCCGCATACCTCCACCGTTATAGCGTCCGATGCCGATATTGATGGTATGCACTGGTGAGGTAACAGTCTTGTCCTCGTAGTTGATTTCGACCGTTGGAGGGGCAAAATCTTTAAGGTAAAGCAGGGTGAAAACGGGATATAGCCAACGGTTTTTCCAGCGGGCTTTTTCGCTTCGGCGCACAACTTCAGCATCGTAAGCCAAGCCCGCGACGTTGAGAAAGTAGGTGATCTTTGGTGGTCCGGAGAGCAGCCCCGGACTCCGCTCGTCGCTACGCGACTTCGCTGCGTCCGGAGAGACCGGAAGGTTATCCGTTACGCGGAAGCTGGACGAGGCAGGAGGGATAAGCGAAAGAGGCGGTGCATATACAAGCTGGCCTACCCTATGGTCAATCGTTTTTTGCAGACGAAGCATCTTTAGCCACGAAGTTATTTTCCGGGGTGTTCGCAGTGTTCGAACCCAATCATTTCCAGTACCTAAAGGAAGCGGGGCATAGATGACTTGCTCTAAGCCGTCTGCTCGGACAATTCCATTAAGGATATCATGATGAGTTCCATCTCCACCGACACCGACCAGATGAGTTTTGCCTGCTCGAACAGCGGTCTCCGCCAGCGCGGCCATTCCTTCATCCGCGGAACTTTCTTCCATCGTCATCAACGGTAGCGCTGCTTGCAGCATAGGAAGTAGTTTTCGCCAACGACGCAGCCCTTTTCCCCGGCCAGCGGCCGGGTTGAGGAGGAAGTGCCAGGGAGTTTGATCTGTTCTCACGGCTTAAAGGTCGTCTTTTGGCGTGAGTTCGTCGGATGGGTTGTGATGGTAGCGAAATTATTTTGCACCTTGCAGTCCGGAACTACTTCGTCTTACGCCCTTACTTTTACCTTTTTGCTTATGGCACCACCCATCATTTCAGTAAATAACGTTCGTAAAGCCTACGGTGAAAAAGTAGCTGTCGACGATGTAACCTTCGCCATGCCGCCGGATGCTATTCTTGGTCTTCTCGGCCCCAACGGTGCGGGTAAAACGAGTCTCATCCGGATGATTACCACAATCACGGCTCCAGATTCGGGCCAAATCGAGTTCAACGGACAACCGCTCTCCGGCTACCACCCTACCCAGATTGGGTATTTGCCAGAAGAACGAGGCCTGTATAAGAAAATGTACGTGGGCGAACACCTCCTATACTTGGCCCGGCTAAAAGGTATGGACAAAAAGGAGGCCACCACAGCCGCAAAAGAATGGCTAGGTAAATTTGGCCTCGAAGGCCAATGGGATAAGAAGGTCGAAGAATTATCCAAAGGAATGCAGCAGCAGGTCCAATTCATCGCGACTGTGATCCATGAACCAAAACTGTTGATTCTGGACGAGCCCTTTAGTGGTCTCGACCCCGTAAACGCTACTCGGATGCGACAGGAGATTCTCCGCCTACATGCATCAGGCACCGGAGTTATCTTCAGTACTCACCGGATGGAACAGGTAGAAGAACTATGTGAATACATTGTCCTCATCAACCAGGGTGCCAATATTCTGGAGGGCAAGGTAGCTGACATCCGCCGCCGCTTTCAGGACGACAAGTTCCACCTTGAGTACGAAGGAGACCTGCCTAATGGCTTAAGCGAACGCTATGAGCTCCTCAATCCTACCCCTTCCGGCGTAGACATTCAACTGAAGGATGGGCAAAAAGCCAATGACTTGCTGCGTTTCCTACTGGACACAGACGTACATATCGTCGGCTTTCAGGAATTACTCCCTAGCCTGAACGAAGTATTCATCAAGCAGGTTACCCAGCTTGACCCAACGAATACGAACCCATTCGATACCGCCCCGGCTTAATCTATACCTACTGCTTCAACCCTCCAATGCATCCTGCGTCCGCGCCCTCATAAATTGAAAATGTTTGATTCAGAATTTAAAATTTAAAATTTGCTACCGCACGCGCACGGCGAGCAGCAACAGCGGCAGCAAATTTTAAATTCTAAATGTTGAATTCTAAATTCTAAACTCCATGAACAACCTCTGGCTAGTCATCCAACGCGAATACCTTACCCGCGTCCGTCGCAAGTCCTTTATTCTGGCGACGTTGCTGATGCCACTCGGCATGGCCGTTTTCGTGGTGGTCGTTCAATTTATCTTTAGCTACGGCAACGATGAGCAGCAGCGCATAGTGGTGGTAGACGAGGATAATATTTTCAACCGGACCCTGCCCGACAGCAAGAACATTTACTTTAAATTCCGTGACGAACCACTCGACAATTTGAAGGAAAACATGGAAACAGACAGCTCTTATAACGCTATTTTAGTTGTTCCGTCCGTAAAAAACCCTCGCCTGAAAGATTTCCGGGTAGAGTACTTCAGTGATGAACCACTCGCCCTTGACACCGAACTCGCCATCAGGCGCAGGGTAGAAAAAGCAATGCGTAAGTACAAAACTTCCGCGTTAGAACTAGACGCAAAAGCCATTGCCGCATTAGAGACAGATGTAGACATCAAAACCCGCAAAATTACCGTCGAGGAAGGGGAAGATGACGATACAAGTATGGCTGGCATCATCGGTGCAGGCCTGGGCTCCATTATGGGATTCCTGATGTACATCAGCATTTTCGTGTATGGCATGATGGTGATGCGTTCGGTCATGGAAGAAAAAATGAACCGCATCGTTGAGGTCGTGATCTCCAGCGTAAAGCCCACTACCCTGCTGTTGGGCAAGATCATTGGCGTGGGCGGCGTAGGCCTTACCCAGGTGCTGGCATGGATGATTTTGATTCCTGGCGTTCTGTTCCTGGTTTCCCTATTCTTTGGCTTTGATCCCGATGCGGCACAACAGATGCAGGCTGGCTCTGCAGCCTCTCAGATTGATCCGGACGAGATGCAGAGCATGGTAGAAAAAGCCATCTCCGGCCTCGACGAGATGAACTGGTGGGTAATTATTCCATCTTTCCTACTCTATTTCCTTTGCGGCTACTTCATGTACGCAGCGATGTTTGCGGCCATCGGTTCGGCTATGGGCGACGACATGGGGGAAGGGCAGAGCCTCACCCTCATCGTGATGATCCCCGTTATTCTTGGCTTCTACATCATGATGGCGGCGCTGCAAGCGCCAAACTCGAGCCTGGCGGTTGGGAGTAGTTTCGTCCCGCTCTTCGCCCCCATCGTGATGCCTGCACGTTTGCCCTTCGGCCCGCCCGCCTGGCAGATCATTGGCAGCTTACTGATCACCATTCTTTTCTCTGGCTTTATGGTCTGGCTGGCGGGCCGCATCTACCGGGTCGGGATACTGAATTATGGCAAGAAAGGCTCACTTAAGGATATGGGCCGGTGGCTTTTCTCTAAATATTGAGTTGGATCTAAAATACTGGTGAACACTATTACAACTATGCTATATTGGGTTTATAAGGCGCGGGCGCAGGATGCAGTGTGCACTTTAATGGCATAAACACAGTGCTGTATGCCGTGCTTTCCAAGCATATTAAAACGCCTTTACTAAATAATTTTTCACTTCTGTAACCTTTTGGGGCGGTCATTACTCTAATGACAAAACACCCCATAAGATGCTTACCTCGAATTCCTATACCTTTCCCTTCCGCCCTCTATTTACTAGAGGGATGCTGATGCTGGTCTTATTTTCGAGCTGTATTCAATTGTTCGCTCAACAAAGTGATCTCCCGGTTAGGGCAATCGACAGTCTTATTGCTGCCGCTATGCAACCCACCGATGAGCGAGGGCCAGGCATTGCGGTATACCTCCAGCGAAAAGGGAGCGCGCCTTACCGAAAGGTAGTAGGGATGGCCAATCTTGAATATGGTATTCCGCTTACGGAGAATTCTGTTTTCGACCTGGCTTCCGTCGCTAAGCAGTTCACTGGTTTCGCGATTGCAAAGCTGGTTCTCTCGGGAGCGATCAGGCTTGAGGACAATGTTCGCCAGTACCTTCCCGAAGTGCCTGATTTCGGAACACCGATCACAATTGCTCATCTTCTTAACCATACCAGTGGACTCAGAGATGTTGGCGAACTTAACGGAATCGGCAATTTTGGCGGAGTGTTCACGGCCACGACGGCCTTACGTATCGTCTCCCGACAGGAGGCACTCAACTTCACACCTGGCACGGAGCATGATTATTCCAATACCGGCTATGTTTTATTAGCTCTAATCGTAGAGCGGGTCACCAATGAAAGCTTTGTGGACTGGTGTCAGAGAAACATTTTCCAGCCGCTGAACATGGCGTCTAGCTTTGCTAATGACTCTCCGGTAAGGCTGGTCCCGAACCGAGCGGCAGCTTATTACGGATCAAACGGAGACTTCACCTTCGATCAGAACAACGGAATGTCCTTAATTGGATCAAGCGCGGTGTATTCTTCGCTAAGCGATATGGAAAGATGGATGGCTATTTTTTCTAGTGACGACCAAACGTTGATGGACCTGATGACTACTCCAGGTCAACTTTCGGACGGCACTCCCGTCAACTATAATTTCGGGCTAAACCTCTCCACGCTAGGGAAACGCCAATTAATTTACCATTCGGGGAGCACGCCTGCCGGGTTTCGGACCCTTACAGGATTCCTCCCAGAAGAGGGCATTTCGCTCGTTATTTTGAGTAATTGGGGCAACCTTGAAACGATCCAACATCTGGCAAAGCCCATTCTTACGTTGTTGCTGGACGGAGCCACATCTAACGGTAATAGTGACGAGGCTAATGCCAAAAGTGAGGTTAGTGTACCGAAAAGTCTATTGAAGCTGTATCCGGGTAGTTACCTATTCAATAAGGAACGTGACGTTAAGATCACCCTTGAAGACGGGCAACTAGTCGTTACTATTCCAGGGATGGGGACCGCCGCCCTGACTCCCCGGTCTTCAACCAATTTCTTTCTCCCTCCTATGAATTCAGTATTGTCTTTCGAAGTTGTTGACGGCGAAGTTAGTCGTATTGCGATTACCGAAAATGAACAGGAAATAGGCGAGCTCAGGCTCGCTAATAAAGTAAAAGAGTCGGAGAGCTTCGTTCGTCCAGATGATGTTATTGGCAAATACTACAGTGAGGAATTAGGCCAGAACTTCGCCATTGAATTGCGGGAAGAAAAGCTTTACCTCAGTAATGCCTCGCATGGTACTTCACTCCTCCGGCAAGTTTCTTCAATGGCTTTCGCCGTAACTGCTGGTTGGTTTCATAAGATTGAACTTCGCGAAACGCCGGCTGGTGAAATAACTGGCTTCACCATTAACCTCGGTAGCAGAGCCCGTAACTTATTCTTCAACAAAACAACTTCATCAAATTAAAGTAATATACCATGTTCAATGATATAGGGCCGGGCCTTGTGCTCGCCATCGCATGCCTGACCGCAGGCTTCACCCTCTTCTATTTTTTAAAGGCCAACCACACCGAACGGATGGCAAAGATTGCCCGAGGCACGCTCGATGAAGGCGGAGGCCATCGTCGGCGCAGCTACCTTGAAATCAAACTTGGCATGTTGATGGCCGGACTTGGCCTCGGGCTCCTACTCGCTCTTTCCGCTGAAAACATGCTCATGGTTAGTGAATCTTCTGTTTTGTACCCTGCTTTCATGTTCGTATGTGGAGGCTTAAGCCTACTAGTGTCGTACTTCCTTGTAGCCCAGATACAGGACAAAGAATAACCATCCTGTGGACGACCAAACCATCATTAAACAGGTACAATCGGGAAAGACAGAAGCTTTTTCCTTACTGGTTCGAAGGCATCAGCAGATGGCTTTTTCCGTAGCCATGTCTGTTGTAAAGCAGGAAGCAGATGCGCGGGATGTAGTCCAGCAGGCTTTCCTACAAGCCTTTACCGGTCTAAATCGCTTCGGAGGGAAAGCTAGGTTTTCCACCTGGCTCTGCCGAATCGTAATCAACGAAGCCCTAAGGGTTACCGGAAAAGCCCAACGTGGAAAGGAAATTGAAGAAATTGCAAATCCCTTAGAAACTCCCGTTTCGATCAACGAAGCTTTAGCAAAGCTGAAAAGAGAAGATCAGGCTAATGTTATCAGAAAAGTTTTGGCGCTCATGCCCAGTAAGGAAGCATTAGTCCTTAACCTTTTCTACCTTCAGGGTCTTTCGGTAAAGGAAACGGCTTACTGCTCTGGTCTTACCGCTAATCACGTTAAAGTTTTGCTTTCTCGAGCCCGCAACAAGTTCTATACACTCAGTCTTAAGCACGCAGGCATTCCTAACATTTCAGAACTCTATTGAATCATGAAGACCGAAAAAGACCCTTTAATAGAGCACCTCAATCCTGAGGTCAGGCTTTTTCCTGAGGTTAACCTCGAGGGAGCAATTATGGCCGCCGTTCGGGAAGAAGTACAGCTTCGGAAGGAAGCCCGACGGCTCCGTCGCCGAGGCTTAATGTGCCTCACGGCTTTTCTTTTGCTCCTGGCTCTGGCCCTATGGAATACTTCCAATGGGTATTCCCATCAAGCGTACCACAACCCTTTAATTGGATTTGGCATGACACTGCTTTTCTTGTTGATCCTCTTTGCACAGTTTGAGGCGTGGAAAGGGAAACTGAATACTACCTAAAAAGGAGTTAATTCGGGTAGGCCCCTAAAAGGATCACCATGGAAAGCGACCAATTAAGGCTTCCAAAATTACAATTTCAAAGTAGAAATGAAAAAGTACTCTCTGAAGTACGTTCACCTACCCAAGAATTCCCCTGCGACGGTATCCAATATGGCACATTTGTGCTTTTCAGAACCATTACATTAAATATTAAGTAGGGTACCAAATGGGTAAAACAGGTCACTACTTGATCATTTCTGATTAGAAAAAAGTTGTGATTTCTGCATTCTTTGCGGTAAAAAGTGGAAAATTTAAAAATTAAATCCACTGACTATCAACAAGTTAGGCTTAATCCTTAAAAAAATAAAGGCTAAACATGTTTCTAAATGCCTTTTTGGTCGTCTTAACGGTGCAATATTCACAGATGAGCTGGTTCAAAACAAAACGTTCCAGTCTTCAAACTACTCATTTTACATGGCAAATATTTTAGAGAATCTAGCGGAAATGATCAGCCCGGAATTGATGGGCTCCATCGGAAAGCAACTAAACGAATCTCCCAGCGGCGTTGAGTCTGCACTGGGTGGCATCCTTCCTTCCATCCTTGGAGGAATGGTACAAAAAGCAGAAGGCGGGAACTTCGGCGGCATCTTTGATATGCTGAAGGGTTCCGGCAACTTCGAACTCACCGACCTCATCGGAATGATGGGCAGCGGCAACCTGGCACAGAATGACCCGCGCGACGCAGGTGGAGGCCTTCTTAGCTCCCTCCTGGGCGACAAGACCGGTGGTCTGATTGACGCCATCAGTGGTATGGCCGGCATCAACAAAAAATCTTCTTCTTCCCTTCTTGGCATGGCCGCTCCTTTCATTATGAGCTTCCTGGCAAAGAAGATCCGTGGAGAAAAGCTCGACGCTAGCGGACTGGCTTCCATGCTGCTCGGCCAGAAAGGCTCCATCATGGCTGCCATCCCAAGTGTGCTTAGTGCAGTGCTAGGCTTTGGTCAGTCTAAAGCTGAAGCAACCCTCGGTGCTGCTAAAGAAACAGCTACCCGCACGGTATCAGCCGCTGCATCCACCGCAACCTCAGCCGCTTCAACTGCTGCATCCACCGCTACGGAAGCGGCCAGCAGTGGCCTGGGCTTCCTTAAGTGGCTCCTACCTTTACTACTACTCGGTGCACTAGCATGGTTCGGTCTTCGCGGCTGCGACACCACTGATGTAACGGCTGGTATCGAGAATGCTGGCGACGCAATGTCTGACGTTGCCGGTAAGGCTGGCGAAACCGCTGGTGGCCTCGTAGACGGAGCTGTCGAAGGTGCTGGCGACCTGGTAGACGGTGCCGCTGCTATGGGCAGCAGTGCACTTTCCAGCCTCAAGGAAACGGCTAACGGCCTTTGGGGCCTTACACTGCCCGGCGGTGTTGAAATCGAAGCCAATAAAGAAGGCGTTGAGTACTCCCTGATTGACTTCATCACCTCTGACAAAGCCGTTGATAAAACCAGCTGGTTCAACTTCGACGCCCTACGCTTTGCTACCGGAAAATCTGACCTTGACGCTGAATTCTCCCAGCGCCAGATCGACAACATGGTAGCCGTAATGACCGCCTACCCTGACGTTCACCTCAAGATTGGAGGCTACACCGACAATGTTGGCAACCCGGACTCTAACATGAAGCTTTCTCAGAAGCGTGCGGACAAAGTCATGGCCACCCTCATCGAGAAAGGCATTGACGCTTCCCGCCTCTCTGCGGAAGGTTTCGGTGAGCAGCACCCTGCATGCCCCGCCAACGACACCCCTGAGTGTAAGGCGCAGAACCGCCGAATCGCAGCCCGCGTAACGCAGAAATAAGCTTAGCCTTCGGCTAATCTTTACCACAAGCATGAGCCCTGTCGGAGATTCTCCGGCGGGGCTTTTTGCATTCAAACCAACTCGAAAACCTACATTGCACCTGCGGCCGCGCCCCCATAAGCTCAGGCCGCAGTGCTACTAAAAAAGCCTCCGCACTGAACCAAAGCTCTACTTGGTTTGTCTACTCCCAACGACAAGATCGAAAACTATGCAGAACCGCACCCGCGCTCAGGAATCCCGCACCGCCGTACAAAGACTCTACATTGCCATGCGGCATTTACTGATTCGCGGAAGCTATAAGCCGGGTGGTCTGAGCGGTAAAACGCTGATGGACAACCTAATGCTGCTGCGCCCTGAGATTTACGGCAGCATTGCCGACGCCGAAAAGGTAGAACTCAATGGCCTCCATTACGTTTTCAACCGCTTACCCAAGGGCATCGAAGAGTGTCGTTTCATCAAGCTGATTACCCGGGAGGGCTATGAAAACTCCAACTTCGAACCCATCATCGCCCCGGCCCGCCGCCGAAGTGCTTACCGCATCGACAACGATGAGATGTACATCGAAATGACCCGTGGCCGGTCAGACATCTACGACATCCTGACTCACCTTACTTTTCTTTACGCCGAAGCCAACAAGATCCATGAAAACAGTATGGACAATAAAGGCCGGCCGAAACGGGAGTGGGAGTTATTAGAAGAAATTGTTGTTCAGGAGAAAACCGGACAAGACTATAAACTTGAAACGGCTTATACTTACCTGAGCACACTGCTGGGTCGTACCTACGACGAGGTCGTGGAAGCTTGTAGGCGCTTTGCTGGCAACGACCACGTAAACAACCTTTTCCACATCACCTACTGGCTCGGTCGCCTGGCGAAACTTGAGCACGATCTGGATGAAGACCGTGAAATCACCTTCAGCAGCACGCTGCGCGACAACACGGGCCATCATTACTTCGGTGAAATGTGGGCTACGAATATCAAGGCAGTACTCTTAAAACACAAACTTATTGAACGGCCGATTCACATCATAAGTGCTAACCTGCACAGTGTGGCCAACAGCCTGTTTGGTGGAGCAGCCCTTAGCCCCAAACTGAAAAAGCATAAAGGCCTTTTTGAGTACGCCCGCGCGATGAGCCAGGCAGAATACAAGCATCTGAGGCCGCTCGTATTTGATTTAGCTCGCAAGAACGGACTAATCGAAATTGCCGATAAAAGCGGCACGAATCTTGGTGTACAGCTTTTTGACACTGCACAGTTTGACCCCAAACGAATCGCCCCGGAACTGAATTTCCAACCTAGTAAAAACCCTGACCAGGCTCCGGTAATTCTGGTAATGGACTACGCCTTCGGCGAACAGGCATACGAGAGTATGGACGAACTGCTCCGCCCCTACCACGATCCAGCAACCGGGCGGGTTTACGACATGCCCGTTGAAAGCATCAACATCATGGGCAAAGCCGGTATCCTGGACGGGCGCAAAGGCGACATCATGGTACCCGACGCGCACATCTTTGAAGGCACCGCCGACAATTACCCCTTCAAAAACGATTTTACCGCCGCTGACTTCGAAGGCGAAGGGTTGGCCGTTTACGAAGGCCCAATGGTGACCGTGCTTGGCACCAGCCTACAAAACATTCCCATTCTCGACTATTTCCTAACCAGCAGCTGGAAGGCCGCCGGGCTCGAAATGGAGGGCGCCCATTATCAAAAAGCCATTCAGGCAGCTACCCACATTCGTAGATCCGTTAACCCAGACCTGAAAGTCCGGTACGCCTATTACGCTAGTGACAACCCCTTAGTAACTGGGCATACACTTGCCAGCGGCAGCCTTGGAGCCGATGGGGTGCGGCCAACTTATCTGATTACGGTACGGATGCTGGAGCGGGTATTTGGGGCTTAGTGGTTGCCCGGGCTTCAGCCCGTGCCGGTTCATCAGCTTTTAAGCTGAGACTATTCCTCCTCCCACTTAGCCCTGGGCATGAAGTCTCCAACACGGAGTTCTCCTAGTACAGTGTAACATTAAGTTTCATCACGCGGGATAGATTACTTTTACCGCTGCTTCCGTTTCCGCCAGCGCCGCACGCCGAAGAAAACGAATACCCCCAGAATCAGTAGTGGCCAGATGGACACGAGCCCCAGCAGAATGTCTTGCACCATTTGCCCGCCGAAGGCGAGGCTGTCCAAAAACTTACTGCCAAAGCCACGCTTGACCGTAGGTCCGGTGCTGCGGTACTCCACCGTTTCGTAGAGTTCGAGGGTGAGGGTAGAGAGAGAAACCTGGTCGCGTAGGTAACGGAGGCGGCCTTCTTTGGCTTCAATTTCTTCGGTGATTACACGGATTTTGTCTTCAGCGTTGAGGATGTCTTCTACCTTCTGGGCACGGTTGCGCAGAATATCAATGTAGCGATCCCGGACGTCGCGTTTGGTCTGGAGGCGGCTCTCCAGGTCAAGCCATTCGGCGGTAACGTCCCGGCTGTCCAGGTTTTGATAGTCGATTTCCGCGGCGATCTCGGGCAAGAATTCCAGGGCACCATTCAGCTGGTCAGCGGGCAGGCGGATGGTGAGTTGGGCGGTGTGTTCGTAAGTAGAATTGGTACGGTGCTGGCTGGAGAGGTGGCCGCCGCTGCTCGTAATCTGACGAATGACGCGCGCCAGCGCAGAGTCCAGTTTTTCCACACGGGCACGAGCGGCGGCGGTGTAGATGATGCGTTGTTGGCGGGGTTTAGCCTCTTGTAAGGAAGCCTCCTGAGCAGATCCATCATATGTTCGGGATGGCAACACCTCCATTTCATCTTTATCGTCATGATACTCCTTCGGAGCATCCATAGAGGGTGCAGATGCTGAATCACGAGCGTATCCACTTGAGCTACTGTTTCCGCAAGCGAAGAGCACGAGGGCGAGGCCGCAGGTGCAAAGAAAGGTTTTAAAGGACATGGGGATGAATTTTATGAGTAGATGCCAACCGAAGACCAAGTTACACACTTCGGGCAGCGTATTCACAAATCGTTTGCATCCGGTGCTTGTGAGGCGCTCATTTACGCTAAGTCCTTCGCTCGTTTATTCCACAATACCGCCAGAAACCCGCTCATCGTTCTCATAAATGTACTCCAGCGTAACCTTGCCTTCTTCGTTGAAGTAACGCATTGCGCCGTGCTTCTTGCCCATTTTGTAATTGACTTCCTGCTTAATCTTATTGTTCCGGTAGTCGTACTCGGCCATCGGCCCGTCTAGCTGGCCGTCAACGTAGTTAGCGACCACCTCAGGGCGACCAATCTTGTACTTCCCGTAGGGCCCGTCGAGCACATTAGCTTTATAGTTCGCAATCAGGGCAAATCGGCCGAGGTCGTCCATCTCAATGTAAGGGCCATTCAGGGCCCCTTCAATATAGCTGATGATGGTCTGAGGGGCCTTACTATCGACGTTATAGGTCGTCCAGGTTCCGTGCTTGACGCCATTGAGGACAAAGCCTTGTTCGAGCACGCGCCCCTGAGGGCCTTTACGTTCTACCCGAAGTGCTTCGGATCCATCAATTTTCACGGTTTCAAATTCTTTGTCCTCAAATATTGCCTTTTCTACTTCCACTTGCTGAGTTGGGCGGTCAGCTTCCTGACAAGCGAAGAAAACGAGGACGAGCAACAGACTAAAAAAGATACGCATTGGTGAATTATTTTATACCACAAAGGTACTGTTTGAAGGGCTTTAAAAGCAGTAGAAAGTCTTGTCTGACGACACAAATCACTCTTGGTAAAGCTTCATTTTAAGCTTTAACAGATGTTTAAGTTACCATTTACAAATGGTGTTTTGGAGCATATATCGGCCCTAAAACACTATACTCTTCGGGTAAAAATCGGAAAGTGTTAAGATCCTTCAGCATATACATATGCTCTCAGAGCTGCCGTTTATAAAGCATATTCTAAAATTCAGCCCCCCTTAAGCAGTTTAATAATCTGTTTTTATCAGTCTCCTTAACACTTTTTAAGAACCTGGGCTCAGCAGTCAGCAAAATTAGATGCGACCAGACGATCACTTTTGTTCTAAGATTCTGTCACTTAAATTTGTTCTGTCACCAAAATTAAATGTTCCTTTTAAGAATCCGGCACCCAGAAGTAAATACCCACTATGTGAAACACTTTGACTACACCTACAATTCATAACCTTTAACCTTTAACCTTTTAACATCCTGAAGTATTCGTCTTAAACCCTTCATTTGACTTATGAGACTTTAAAAGTTCTAGTTGAAATTTATCTTATAACACCCTAAGTTTTAGAGATTAACACCGGCCCTTTTTCTAACCCCGCGCGCTGTTTTGGCGTAGCGGGGTTTTTTGTTTGCAGAAAAATTGCTTGTCAAGCCAACGATCCGGCTTTTTTATGGTTTTACCAGAACGGGCATCCAACTAAACCGCCCTGCTAAACCAAATTAGTATGACATTCAAAAAGATGGGAATATTCCTGAGCATGTGTTTACTCGCCACGGGTATGAGTGCCCAAACCAACATCGACTTTACAAAATACACCCTTGACAATGGTCTTAAGGTAATCCTCCATCAAGACGCTACTGCTCCAATCGTAGCGGTTTCCATCATGTATGAGGTGGGCGGTAAAGATTCCTTCGAAGGCCGTACGGGCTTTGCACACTTCTTTGAGCACCTCTTGTTTGAGGGCAGCGAAAACATCAAGCGCGGTGAGTACGCAAAGTACGTTGAAGACGCTGGTGGCGTTCTTAACGCCAACACCAGTCAGGACCGCACTTACTACTATGAAATTCTTCCAAGTAACAAACTAGAACTAGGGCTTTGGCTAGAAAGCGAGCGGTTACTACACGCAGTAGTAGACCAAGAAGGTGTCGAAACCCAACGCAAAGTAGTAAAGGAAGAACGTCGTCAGCGGATGGATAACCAACCTTATGGTAGCCTTCAGTACGAACTCTTCCGCCGCGGATTTAAAAAGCACCCGTACAAAGATCCGAACATTGGCTACATGAAAGATTTGAATGGCGCACAGGAAGCAGACTACAAGCGTTTCTACGAAACTTACTACGTACCCAACAACGCCATCCTATCCATTGCCGGCGATATAAACGTCGAACAAACGAAGGCTTTGATCAATAAGTACTTCGCTAGCATTCCACGTGGCAAAGATGCTCCACGGGTAACCGTTGTTGAGCCCGAGCTTGGAGGCGAAGTCCGCGACACTGTTTACGATGCTAAAGCTCCGCTACCCGCACTGGTAATGGGCTACCGTACACCAGCACTCACGAACCCTGACTACTACGCAATCAGTATGCTGAACAGTGTAATGAGCCAGGGACAGAGTTCACGGTTGAACAAAGTACTTGTAGACCAAGAGCAAGTTGCCGTTCAGGCGGGCTCTTTCCCATCCGGGAGCCAGGACCCTGGAATCTCTATGGCTTTCGCGGTACTGAAACCCGGTGGCGACCTGGAAAAGGCCGAAATGCTGTTAGACCGCGAGGTAAAAAAGATGCAAACCGAACTCATCAGTGAGAAAGAGTTTCAAAAGCTCCGCAACCAGGTAGAAGCAGATGCCATCTCCGGCTACAGCACCATGGCGGGAATTGCCGAGAACCTCGCAAACTATGAAATGTACCAGGGAGACGCCAACCTAATCAATACCGAAACAGAGCGTTATCTTAAGGTCACCCGCGAAGACATCAAGCGCGTAGCAAATAAGTACTACTCCAAAAAGAACCGTGTACTTCTATACTGGATGCCCGGTGAAAAACCAAGCAAGTAAAGTCGGATAGTCAAATAGTCGATAAGACTATGACTGGTGCCTAACCAACGATCCCCGAGGGATCAAATCGTTTTATCCCCGAACCTAGCAGAATGCACAGCATTAAGCTTAGCCGGGGCACACAATCAATCAAAATGCAAAAATTATTCTTGGGCCTACTAGCCCTATTCCTGGTCGCAGCCTGTTCTACCCCACAAGCGACCTCCGATAAAATGGCCGAAAAACCAATGGCTACAACCGAAACCATGAAGGACGACTTCCGGTCCACCCCGCCGAAGGCCGGCCCAGCACCAGAGATCAAACTCGGTGACTTTCAGGACTTTACCCTTAGCAATGGCCTGCAAGTAGTTCTGGTAGAAAACCACAAACTGCCCCGCGTTAGCTACCAGCTCTTCGTGGATGTGCCTCCACACATGGAAGGCGAGTACGCAGGAACCAGCCAAATGATGGGGCAGATGCTCCGCCGCGCTACCTCCACTAAGACCAAGGAACAGATTGACGAAGAAATCGATTTTATCGGTGCGTCTCTCAGTGCTGGCGGTAGCGGTGCTTTTGGTGCCACCATCAGCAAGTACAAAGAAACCCTGATGGAAATGATGGCCGAAGTTGTGCTCGATGCCCGTTTCCCCGAGGAAGAATTCGCCAAGGTGAAAAACGAAGCAGAAGCTGGCCTTCAGGCTGCACTCGGTAACCCCGGAGCCATCGCTTCTCGCTTACGCCAGCGCCTTACCTACGGTGCGGACCACCCCTATGGTGAGCTGACCACCGAGGCTTCATTGAAAAACGTAACCCTCGACGAAGTAAAGGAATACTATGATACTTACTTCGTCCCTAACCGCAGCTACCTGGTGATGGTAGGAGATCTTTCCCGCGCGGAGGCAGAAAAGCTCGCAAAGGGTGCCTTTGGCTCCTGGGAAAAAAAGAACGTACCAGCCCCTAGTTTCGAAATGCCGAAAGCTCCTCAGGGCGTAACGGTAAACTTCGTGCCGCGCGCCGGATCGGTTCAGTCCAACATCATTCTTTCCAAGCCCGTTGACGTTAAGCCTGGCACGAAGAAAGCACTTCACGGCAGCATCGTAAACCGCATTTTGGGCACTGGCTTCAACGGCCGCCTCAACCGCAACATCCGTGAAGACAAGGCCTTCAGCTACGGTGCAGGTTCTAGCCTCGGTACCGACGAGCTGGTTGGTAATTTCTCCGCCAGTTCTGATGTTCGTAATGAAGTAACCGACTCCGCTGTAACTGAGTTTGTAATGGAACTAATGAAGATCAGCTCTGAACCCGTTACTGCGGAAGAACTGAACCGGGCCAAAAGCCAGATCACCGGCTCCTTCGGCCGTGCCCTGGAGAGCCCACAGCGTATCGCCAGTTTTGCCCTCAACACCATCCGCTACGGTCTGGACCGTAGTTACTACCCAAGCTACCTGCAGAAAGTAGCTTCCAGTAGTGCTGCGGATCTACTTGCGGTATCCCGCGAGGCAATGTCACCTGAAAACATCAACATCATCGTTGTTGGAGATAAGGCCGTCGCTGAAAAGCTCGCAAAGTTTGCGACCAGCGGTAAAGTCAATTACTTTGACGCCAACGCCGAGCCGGTAAACATGGAAGATATGGCTGCCCCTGCAGACATTTCTCCCGAAAGCATCCTCATGGGCTACATTAAGGCCATCGGTGGAAAAGAGGCCGTAATGAACGTCAAGAACTACGCTTACACTATGGAAGGCTCCGTTCAGGGTCAGACCATTCAACAAGCCTTTTACAAAGCCGATGGAGACAAGTTCAGCAGCCAGACGATGGCAATGGGTATGACCATGGCCGACCAGCGCTACAACGCCGGTAAAGCCTCAGTGGTGGCCCAGGGAAGTAAAGTTCCACTCCCTCCGGAAGCGCAGGCCGCTATGGCCGATCAAGCCGCTCTCTTCCCGGAAATCGGGATGATGACAATGCTGGATAAGCTGAGTATTGAAGGCACCGAGACGATTGGCGGTAAGAAAGCCATCGTTCTGGTTCAGAAAACGGCAGCAGGAGACGTTCGTCATTACTTTGATGCCGAGACAATGCTGAAAGTCCGTAGACAGCAGAAGCAAGGCCCCCAGACCGTAACCATGACCTATGGAGACTACCAACCTGCTTCAGGTGTCATGTTCCCCTACTCCATGAAGATGGAAGGTATGATGCCTTTCCCCATCGAGCTTTCCACTAAGGAAGTGAAAGTTAATACCGAGATTGATCCGGCGCTCTTTGAGGTCAAAGAGTAAAACCGCACTCTTAGCTTCAGAACGCTTTTAGCGTTCTGAAAAAGCCCGACTCCGCAGTTTTGTGGAGTCGGGCTTGTCTTTTTTAGTCTACCAATCTCAAAAAACCCACTTTGCACCCGCGCGCCGCCGCCCTCCTACCCTGCCTGATTAAGTAGCTAAGCATAGTTCGGACGGAAAGTATTTAAGGTGCCGTTGCTTAAGGACTACCCCAGGCCCAGCCCAAATTTAACGATACAGTAAATAGCCCGGACTCCGTCTTTCCAGCCGATTTTCTTACCTTCTTCGTAGGTACGACCATAGTAGCTGATCCCGACTTCGTAAATGCGAACGTCTTTGATGCGGCTGATCTTAGCCGTCACTTCGGGCTCAAAACCAAAGCGTTTTTCTTTAAGGGTAAGCCCCTGGATAAGATCGGTTCGAAATAGTTTATAACAGGTCTCCATATCCGTTAAGTTCAGGTTGGTGAACATATTGGACAGGGTGGTCAAAAATTTATTTCCGATGGTATGCCAGAAAAAGAGAATCCGGTGTGGCTTACTGCCCTGAAACCGACTCCCGTAAACCACATCGGCGAAGCCCGAAAGGACGGGTTTTAACAGGTCGTTGTATTCCTCGGGGTCATACTCTAAATCCGCATCCTGAATGATGAGGTACTCCCCGCTGGCCTTACTGATACCGGTGTGAAGAGCAGCTCCTTTGCCTTTATTCACTTCGTGGGCGTGGTACTGGATATTGAGCTCCGGGTTGGCCTCCCGGTAACGCTGAACGGCTCCCTCAGTATCATCCGAAGAACAATCATTAACGATGATGAGCTCTTTGTTGATTCCGCCGGTTAGCTGTACATCCCTGACCTTATCAAGGATAAGGTGAATGGTACGCTCTTCGTTATAAGCGGGAATAATGATGGAGAGCTTGGAAATTGTGGGCATCAAAAGGTCTTCTGAAAAGAATCGTTTGCCGGACTTGGCGCGTTTTCAGGGCAAAACTAACCCTCAGCCATCATTTTGTGTACGCTGAAACAAATTATCCCCCCGACAGATGCTAGTTTTTCTTTCTACAGCCCTCTTTGTCTTTTGTTAGCAGGCCTTTGACGGGGTTTATACTTCGTGGCCTAGGGAACTCAATCCACCACTACGCACAATATATTCGTCCCACCAACTTCTTTAAGCCAGTACACACCTTTAGGTAAGTCAGAGAGGTCAATCTCTCCGTTTACAGCAACCCTAACCGTCTTTATCCTTTGGCCAAACTCCGTGATCACTTCAAGTTGGCGGGTTTCTGCGGAAAGACCAGTTACCGTGACACGATCGCGCGCAGGATTTGGGAAAACGCTTAAACTGGCTTCTAATTCGACGGAAACTGTTGGCCCGGTACTAGCCGTTCCGTCAAAATCGACCTGCCGGATACGATAGAAGTGGCGGCGGGTTGCAGGGCTAGCGTGGCGGAAGAAATATTCCACTGCGGATACACGGGTTCCTGCGGCAACGACCTCACCAATTGGCCGAAAAGACAAACCGTTCAAACTATGCTCTACGGTAAAATGAGAAGTCTCCCGCTGTTCACTGACCGTCCAACGCAACAGCACATCCTTCCCGTCAATTTCCGCCATCAGTGGCCCTTCCCAACGAAGCGGAAGGGCGGTATTCACCACCACGTTCCGGCGGATAGTATCCCAGCTCTGCAATTCGTTACGAACGAACAGCTCTACCGGATAAACACCATCGGTAGCATAGGTATGTACCGGATCCTGAAGCATCGAAGTATTCCCGTCGCCAAAATCCCAGAACCACTGATCAAGCGCGTAATCACTATCAGAGGATTGATCCGTAAAGCTTACCTCCAGGTTCGTTGCGGCTTCGGCAAAGTCTGCCTCTGGCCGGTGTTGGCGCCAGAGAAAGTTGGTAATGCGTGGAAGTAAATCATCCCATAGCGCATTGGGTCCCGTACCGTTGTCCCAGCTACCGTTACTGGTACCGTAGTATTCGTGTCCTCGGTTAGGGAGAATATAAGATTCAAAATCAGCCGTACCGTTGCTGGCCAGTTTGGTCTCAATGGGCCCGCTACCAAAAACATCAGGAAAGGAGGCTGAACTAAAGGGTGGTCCGGAAGTATACGGCACGGTATTGTCGTTAGTGCCATGGGTTAAAAATACCGGTTGATCGTCGGTTGCATCCACCAAATCAACGCTTTGCACTGCTCCCCACATAGATACGATTCCGTCGGGTGTTCCGCTAAAGCCAGGGTTGGTGCCATTGTCCGGCGCACCCAGGTCCGGTGCCGTGCCACCACTATAGGCTACCGCTCCTGCCTCAGGTGGCACTTCGGTATCATCAAGATAAATGCCGTGTAGTGCGACAAAGCTACCGGCACTACTGCCCCACATATAAACCTGGTTGGGGTCAATACCCAGACTCCCGGCGTTGGCACGGAGGTAGCGAACGGCCGTCCGACCATCCTGGATTCCACGGTACACGGCGCGGGTGCCCCGGAAGGCAACTTCAGTGAAGATGAAAAAACCTTGCCGATAATCAATCGTTGCGGTTACATAGCCTTTCCTTGCAAAAGAATCACACAGTGCAACCATATCATCGTGATTCCGATTCCCGGTCAGGAAGCCTCCTGAATGCACGAATATTATGGCAGGACGTTGGGCATGGGTATCTCCGGTAGGGGCATAGATATCCATTACCAGGCTCACACTAGACGTTGCGTTTTCGTTGGTGTACGGGAAGTTGATCGCTGGTGCCTGACCGTACGTTACGTTAGCCGTTACCGTACTTGACGGAAAAACCGTTTCAACATAACGCTTTGCCTGAGCGCTAAGGCAAATTGAAAGAATTAGTGCTGCCGCTAAGAGGTAGGTTCTCATAGTTGGAATAATTTGGGCGAGGCCGCAGGTGCAAGGTACGCTTTCACGAGATGGGATATCCGAAGAATTGAGCTTGCTTCTTTCAGCTAAGACGAGCCCTACACACCTAATCTGTCTACTCCTCCGGTTCATCCTCAACAACCGCCTCGGCCAGCGTTGGTGCCCGCCACTTTTCGTAGCCGACCGGAGATTCATTGACCTTACGTAGCGCAACCGAAGTACGTTTTTTGTCCACCACCATAGCCAACGTCATGATCAGGCTTGTGCCGATAATAATAAACAACAGAATCCCCGGCTCAAAACCCTCTACCACTACTTCAGCAGGGATGGCGTAGAATAAGAGAATAGTAATGAGGCCCCGCGGAGCAACAAACAGCTGCGGTAGGATATCCCGGCCGATGAAAATCCAGAGGATGAAAAAACGGATTACATAGATACTCAGAATGATCAGGACGCTGACCAGGGCTACGTTCCAGCTGGCAAGCGAAGAAAGCACGATGGTAATACCAAAGATCACAAAGAAAAAGGTACGTACTACAAAGGCTGTTTCCATAGTTACAACGTGCAGCCCTTCGTAGATATGCATCGCTTCCTTATACTGGAGCAGTTTCTTGAGTGGCCCTTGGAAAAAAAGGCGCATGTTGGCGATCATCAAGCCAAAAATCAGAATAATGATTAAGGAGGAGAGGTGCGCTTCCTTGCCAAGTCCGTACAATAAAAGCAGTACCGCAATGAGAAGAAATAACTTAACGTGGCTCTTGATCCGTTGAAAAATAAGGATGATGACATAACTAGCAACCAGAGAAACCAGAATAGAACCCAGGATTTTAAGACCATAAGCAAGTACTCCGCTGGAGTGCTCTGCTACCGCTAAATGATCCGGATCCGCTGCATGAACTTCTCCCGTGCCGTGTAACTGGCTGGTCAAAAAGTAAAACAGCATAATTCCCAAAATATCCGAAAAGGTGCTCTCATAAATATGAAATTCCTTTTTATCAGATTTTAGCCCCGTAACACTAGGTATGATGATGGCACTGGATAATATAGACAAGGGAGTAGCGTAGAGCCACGACTTGATCACGTCCATACCCGGTACGAAGTATTGTAGAATCCCCGCAGCGGCCCAAGCAGATACAACCAGGCCAACAAGCGCAATGAGGAGTGCCTTACCGATAGCCCAGTATTTTTCCCGTTCAAGTTTCAGTTCTAAAGCAGCTTCAAGCACGATCATAATCAGCCCTACCGTACCCAATATTTGAAGTACCGGGAAGTAGTTGAGTTCTCCTAAGCCCGCCGCATCAAGGCCAAACTTAGCCAGAATGCCAAGAATGATGAGCATAAGTACCGACGGTATATTCGTTCGTTTAGAAATCTCACCAAAGATAAATGAGAGGATGATCGTAGTCGATGCAACGATCAGCATCATGCTGGGGGATACGTTTTCCATGTGGAATAAACTGAAAATTGAAAAATTAAATTCAAAATGTATGGTAGCAACTACATTACTACCGTACTACAAGACTACCGTACTATTTCTTAGCGAGTGTAGCCGGATAGCCCCACTCCTCCATAAGCTCCAGCAACTCCCGCAGGTGTTGCTCTTCCCGGACGGAGACCCGGGCGTTGATCTTATCCTTACGCCCTTCGGCGAAGGCCAGTTCCGGCTTGAAGGTTCGATCCAGGTATGGTGCGCTCAAGAATTTGTCGGACAACCACCGCAGGCGGTCTTCGGGTTTATCATCTTCTTTCACCTTTACGTTGAGTTGGTAATAGCCGCCGACTTCCTGGCCGGTGGATAGCGAGTAGCCTTCAGTAACCAGCTTACTATAGTTGACAAACTGTAGGCTGTCCCCCGTCTGGAGATAAAGACCGATGCGCCCGATGCGAGAGATCATCCCGCTACCTTGTGGCGTTTTCATCCGTTTGCCCTCCCCTACCAGAGAAGTCGCCAGAATGATCCGCCCACTGAGGTAGTCCCGGATCCGGCTGAAGCCCGCAATCGAGATTAGAATCAAGATGATGCCGTGCATGAAGGGGTTGATGAAAAAGAACTCGACCGTGAGGATCAAGATGGTAATAGGTTCGAATAGCAACAGGAATGTTGAGATCCCGTTGACGATCGGTTGTTGGAACCTGCCAAACAGCACGCCGTTGCGCATGCGCCGCCGCACAAGCAGTAGTACCCAGTACACTCCCCAAAGCAACAATGCCGTCAGGAAAAGATTGACCCAGGTAAAGTAAGGTTGCAAGAGTGCCTCCATACGTTAGTTATTTAAGTTGCCGGTTGTCTGGCGTTAGCTTTCTTTAAGTGAGTTATCAAGGTAACCGTTATTCTCCAGGGCCCGCCCAACGTCGGTGACCACACTCTCCCGGATCGACAGCCACCCGTCGTTGGAGCGAGTAATTAAACCTACCCGTAGCATACGCTGTAGTACACTTCGGTAGCGCTGGTCGAATGATGGCCCGAAGAGCTTCCGGAGGTGATAGTCCTTGGTCCTTCGTTCAAGGAAGATCGTTGTCAGGAGCAGGCCAGTATCCGTATTCACAAAAGCAGGCAGGCGATATCTCCGTACCTGACTAGGCGTCACACTGTCCTCATTACAAAACTCCATCATAAAAGCCCACCGATTTAGGGTGTCTCCTACGTTTCCGTAGGCGCTGCGATGAAGCTTTTTCACCAGCCGGTCAAAGGCCAGATCGCTTAGTGGTTCTCCGTCCTGGTCCACTAATTTTTTATGGGTTGCGCCGTGCCGAATCCGAATTGCACGCTGCATATCCTCCACCGAGAAATCATCAAGATTCACTTCTGCCTGGAAGATTCGGTCAAGGTCCCTAAATCGGTTGAGGTGCGCGTAGACCGCATTAGTAGTGGAGACGAGGTAGAATATCTTGGCGGAATAATTATCAATATGAGCCCCAAGGGCGGCTACGTTCTCTGCAAGTGAAGTATTGTTGTCCCACCAAAGTTCCAGGTCGTCAATCCAGACCATTGGCTTAGTGTGGATGGTATGTTTCTGGACGAAAGCCAGTGCCTCTGACAGCTTCCCTGTAGTTTGCATCCGCCGTCCTCCCACCGAGATCACTCCGTTGGGGACCAGCCGGATAACGTTGTTGGGAAAAATCCGATTAGAGATCATTTCACCAAACAACGAACGGCCCGAAAGCCGGCGGCCGGTGAGCATAACGGCACCCCGGTAGCCTTGGCGCCAGTTGGCAACCAGGCTCCTCATTTGGGCGGTCTCCGCCTCCCTACCAACTAAGAAAGATTCACCGATGTATCCTTTAGTCATTACAATATTGGTGTAGGCTTCGTTGCCGCCGGTGATCTGGCGCTGCTCTATGGCCCGGACAACCTTCTCGGAAACACTCATCCGATCTTCGCGCGCGGCATCACCGCGCCACCGTTCAAAGCCACGGAAGGTGTTGCCAAGCCATTCCTTCACCGGTGCAAGCCAACGCCCCTGCCGGCGGGTAAATTCGTTCAGCCCCGTTTGTAACGGTAGTGGTAGGAAACCTGGCACCGGTCGGTAAACACTCGTCAGCTTCAGGTCCGCATCAATAATGTTTACCAGCCCATTTTTTATTTCATCATACGTAGGTTGAGAAGACTTCACCCGTTCAAGAAAGTCTTGAAACGGCTGGCTTAGATTTTCTATCTCCAGGTCAACCCTGGTTTCTCCAGCTTTAAGTTCATTCGCAATGAGTAACGAACGGTTCCGAACATTATTAATCGCTACGTCCAGGCCTCCTGCTACCTGTTGAGATAGTTCCCAAAGCTCGTAGAGTTGCGGTAATACTTCGGCCGAGATCCACTGATTGGTTGCCCGCTGAAAATTTACATCTTTGTATTGCATCACGCCGTGGTCCGCCCCAACAGTAACCCTGGTCTGTTCCACTATTTTCGCAATGTGCGCATTCAGCTCGTTGGTGTAATCATGAATTTGCGGCGGCGGCTTTGCGTCGGCAATATATTCATCGAGTAGGTTCTCGATTTGACCAGGGCTGACGTTTTCTTCGTTTTCGGCCCCGACGATGAAATCAGCAATGGTCTTCGCCTTCTTTGTCGCTTCCTCAACCACAGCATTGGAAGCGGAAATACTATCGTGCAACAAGCTTCGGATGCTCGCAAAAATATTTACTTGTCCGCGCAGCACTGAGAACTCTTCGGCCAGGGACTCCGCCTGACTGGCCACTTCAGCAAACTGGGCCCGGTAACCGGGCCAGGGGTTATGTTGAAGCTTCCATTCAGACAAGGTTTTTCGGCGTAACTGCTCATTACCTTCCAGCCGTTGGCGGGTTTGGGAGACCTCCGTCTCCCATTCTTCCAAAGCCATCGTCAGGGTCTCGCGCGATCGGTCGTGCAATTGTGCTACAAGGCCTTGCTTTGCCGCACCATCCGCCTCCATTAGGTCGGCCGTCTGTAGTTGCAGCTGTACATTCCGGTAAAGTACCAGAAAGTGCTTTGCGCGTTCAGCCCAAACGAAATGAGTGATACGGCAGCCCAAGTCGTCTGGGTCTTCCGCATCTCCAACCGGGCAGACATCACCATGAGCTGTCATTGCTGTAGCCAGTTCTCGAGCCCGAGCCGCGAGATGATTGATGTCTTCCGAGAAAGAATCATCTGAAGTCGCAACCTGGCTTACTGCTTGCCACAGTGCCTCGGCTGTTTCGTTGTCTTGTTGAGAGAGTATTGGGTGGGCTGACATAGAGGGTAATGTACGAAACTTCGGAGATTCGCACCTTAATTCAGGCGCGAACGCAGGGTGCAATGCATGCTTTTGAGGAGCAATATTAATACGTCCCCCAATTACTTCCCTCTGGCCTCGAAAATTCGCTCGATCTTCTTACGCGTACGCATTGTTGCCCGTGGAGTATTCACGTTGTGCCGGGTAAATCCGATTAAAAAAGAATTTAGTCCGGAAAGCCTCGGTGTTGCATTTTCTGCTCGCCCAAAACCGGCAACCACCATACCGTTAGGGCTATCCCGCGCACCAATTTTTTCATTTCCAAGGTAGCTGATGTGGTCAGGTTCTGTATCGGGTTCCGTGTGGAGCATCCAGAAGACGAAGGGGGTTTCTTTTTGACCGAAAAACATATACCTGTACATTGCTCGGTGGATATCCCCCTCAAAGTGATCATGGATTATGTAACTCGGTTCACTAAGATCCGTAGCCCAGAAAGTAGTACGAGGGCGGTACTGTCCTCCAACAGGGCCTTCGTAGAGAAACCAGTACTTACGGTCTTCAGGAGCTTTTACTATGTCCAGCCGAGCTGAAGCCCGGTAAAACGTCCAACGCCATTCCCATTCGCCCGAAGTAGAAACCGTTGTGATCTGGTTGTTACCAGTTATTCGACTTTCGCACTTCACAAAGCCAGGATGGCCAGCCCCGTCATCCTCTCCACCGAAAACAAGGTTGGGTAAACCACGGTACTTTGTTGCAGCTGCCGCAGGGTAGCCTCCCTTAGCATCATCCGCATAACTCACCCAATCGTTGCCCAGTTTATCGCGGATACTGCTGAAGCCCCCCGCTGCCGGATCATACAGAAAAGTACCAATTGCGTTCTTTATGCTAAAATGTGTTCGGCCCAGGTATTGGACGATTCGGATACGGCGGACGAACTCAAACTCATCGCTTTCGAGGTTTTCTTCTCCGGTTACAGCGCCCTCAAAAAAAATCTTTGCACCTGCGGCCGCGGCCGAAAATTCTGCTTGCTTAAAGTTGCCCCCAAAGCTTTCCTCTCCTACCGGAGAAGAATAAGCCGTCAATAGGGCAAAACCGATACTCAGAAGCAGGACGGAGGTAAATTTCATGGGATACTGATGATTAAATCATTACTAGAACCTCTAATACATACTTGGTGTTTGTTCCTACCGCACCAGTCCAATCAAAGACCGATAATCATCAAAACGAGCATCTTCCGAGCCGGGCTCCAACAATGAATCATGATCTAAGTCAAGGTAAAGGTCTTCCAATTCCCCAAGCGTATTCTTACAACGCACTTCAACGATGCCGTCGTGAAACTGCTCCCAGCGCCAGTTGTAGGTAGCACGGACTTTTTTAAGTGTTTCCCGCTGTACCGTCACCGCGTCGTCCGGCCCACTCACTGTTTCGATATTGGCGAAAGCCAGTTCATTGCGCGCAATCATCAGCGCATCACGAATCACAAAGTAGGCGGTATGGACGGTGTCCGACGGTTGTTCCTTGTCCTGAATGGCGAATTCTGCGTACAGGCAAAGCTGAACATCTTTTGCGTTTCGCAGCAGGTTTTTAAAGGTGGTCTTTCCTCGCCATTTCAAGTCTACGATGGCGACTTCTGCGCGGCCATTACGCTTCCGCTCCAATACCAGATCAGCGCGGCCTTTCACGGGCTGTCCGCCCATCGGCTCCAGCTCACCCTCCAACGTTTCCTCTGAGCCACGGATATGCCAGCCGTTTTCCTGTAGGTAATGTACTAATGACCAGGCGGCATAGTGCATCGTTCGGACGAACTGAACGCGCTCCGGCTCCTGACCATATTCAAGCAGTACTGCACCTTCGTTCTCCAGTAACTTCCGCCAGTTATCATTGATCCAACCGCCAACCATTTCACGGGTATATGGCTTATTATCTGCCTTAATCTGGTTCAGCAAACGCTCGATGAAAAGGTGACCCAGGTTGCCCCGCAGGCGGTTATCTCCGGCGATGCTTAGGATGGGCGTCCCTTTCAGTTTAAGCTGATGGCGAAAAACCCATTTGTGGGGATAATAAAGCAGGTCTTCAAGTGCGGTCGGTGTTTCCGGGTCGCGCTCACGGATAGCACCAGGGCGGTCTATTTTCAACTGCGGCACGGGGCCAGCCAGCGGGTTGACCGGTACAGCGGTGAAGCGCGGAGTAGCTTTCCCGGCCAGTACAGCTGGCGCTTCGCCAGCCGCGTCAATATTGACGGTGATCGCGTCTAAGGCTCCATCCGGGAAGGCAGCTTCCAGGTCTCCAAGTAGCGGATGAGCTTCCACCAGGCTACCGTCTAAGAGTTCCGGCAGGCAAAGCACCAGTTGATTCCGGACGTGCAGGATCGGGCGCAGTTGTGTCCAGGCAGAAAGCTCATTTTGCTGATCCGGGCCGTTAAGCGCGATTTCTTTTGCCTTCAGGTATTCTAATTCTTCCGGGTAGTAGCGGTTGAAAAAATAGTCTGGTTCATGCTCGATGAAGTCCCACCAAACCAGCTGCTCCAACTCGGGGCCAGCAGGTATTTTTAGCGCGGACGCAGGTGCAAAAATAGTTTTCAGGGCCCCGCTCTCCCGGTGTTGAAATTGGGTCGGTGCAGGCTCGTACACCGTTCTTACGAGGCGTTCGACCTCCAGGTAGGAGAGTTCGGTTTCTGGCTGCGCATCCAGTAATTCCATGGCGCGGAGCGCCTGGGCTGCAAGCACTAATAGTCCACTATTCTCGATGTTTTTTTTCTTCAGTTCTGAGAACTCTTCCAGGGCCCATTCGCGGAGGCTGTTAAAGAGGTCTCTCAGGTCAAACTTAGGCACCTTCGCATCCCGATCAAAGCGGCGGCGGCGGAACCAGATTTCGTACTGTTTCCGCGTTGCCTCCAACCGGGTCTTTGGCCAGTTGCGCTCTTCTTCCATTTCCCGAAAGAACCCTTCCAGCATAGCGAACCAGCGGGGGCCAAACATTCCCGGTGTATCGGCGAGGAAGACGGCAATACGCTGCCCCAGCCGCCAGTCCAATGGCTTGGTAACGAGGCTAACGAACTCCATTACCCGGTCTACTTCCATTGGTTTCCAGAGGAAAGTCGTTACCAGTTTAAGTACCTGCAGACTGGGCCGTGCCAAACTAGTGGAAGGGACACCAAGACTCGGCATTCCCTCGGAGAGTAGCGCATTGTCCAGCGTTTGGTTTCTAAGGGGCAACAATACTCCCGGTCTCCATTCCCGGTTATTCTTTAAAAGGCGAGCGAGGTAAGCTGCAATGTGGGTTTCCCGCCGGGCCTTTAGGATGATAAGGCTACCATCACCCACCAGAGGCGTATTCTCCTTTTTCTTTTCTGAAGTAGTGAAGCGCTCCGCTTCGTAAAGCGTCTTTTGCCAACGACCAAGGTCGTTGCCCGTCATCGGAAGAGCAGGCTCGGGCAGTTGGGTAACCGTATCTCCCAATTCTTCCAAAGCGATCAGCAAACGACGTACACCAGGAGCCAGGAGGTGTTGGGGTTCATTTAGCAAGATATTCAAGCGGGGATGCCGATCTTCCGGCAGTACACTCAGCAGCAACCGAAGCCGATCGGCCAAGCCTGGCAGCAGTCGAAAATCGTAGCGATCATCGTGCAATAGAGCTTCCAGTTCGTGGAGTACTCGAATGCGCATCGGAGTTTCCTTCCCGGCTTCATGATGAACGGGGTAACCAGCATCGATAAGCTCATCACGCCGGCCAAGCAGTTCCTGCGCAGTGGCGGTTTGATCTGCCGCAAAAGAAGCCAGGTAAAAAGGTTTAAGCCCCGTTTCCGCTTTATTCATTGCCAAGTGGGCGCTCAGTAATTGTCGGTACTGCTCGTTGCGCAAGGCCTCACGATTGATGGCCGGAGCGCCCAAAACATAGAACCCCTCCAGGTACCGCAGTAGCCCGGAAGGGTTCATATATCCCTGATCCGCAACGTTGACGGGTGCGGCGGGCAGGGTCTGTGCGTCGGAAAGGGTTTGGCCGAGAAGAATGGTCATTTAGGGCGAATGGCTTGATTGGCCGCTAAGGTAAGGAGAGTAAGGGGGAAAGGGAGAAGGAGAAAAGGCGCTGGTACTACTTACTGCGCTACGCTTGCTCGCCTTCGGTGAACAAGCGTAGCGCAGTGAACGGTACTTGCGGCAGCCCCTTTACTTCCCTTCTTCCCTTACTTCACAAACTCCGGTTTAAGCCACTCTTTGAACACCTTCATGACTTTCTCTACCTTCGGGCGGCTTACGTTCTGGACGTAGCCCTGGTTGGGGTTAGAAAAGTCTTCGTAGTAATCCTGATGATAGGCTTCGGCGATGTAAAACTCACCAGGTTCTTCAATAGCGGTTACGATGCCACCGCTGAAGGTTGACTTATTGAGCTCGGCAATCTTAGCCTCGGCCTTAGCACGCTGCTCTGCATTGATCGGGAAGATAGAACTCCGGTACTGGGTTCCACGGTCTGGTCCTTGGCGATTTAAGGTTGTAGGGTCGTGCGCGACAAAAAAGATGTCCAGCAAATCGTCGTAGGTTCTAACATTGGGGTCATAGTAAACAACGATGGCTTCGGCGTGGCCCGTCAGTCCCGAAGCGACCTCCTTGTAGGTAGGGTTAATTTCCGGTCCGCCCGCATAGCCAGACCATACTTCCTCAATTCCGGCAATGCGGTAAAAAGAAGCTTCTGTACACCAGAAGCAGCCGCCAGCGAAGTAAGCTTTCTCAAACCCCTTGTAACCGGAGTCCAGTTTTTCGATGGTTACACCAGCTACCGGTTCAGGGTTGCCCTTGGTCATTGCCGGTTTAGGCGTCGTGTTAGCGGTGGCCGAGGCATCTGCGTTTGTCTTCTGGCTATCGCAGGAAGCGGAGGTAAAGAGCAAAAAACACAGTATTGCGAGGGAGGAAATGGAGTATTTCATCGAGGAGTTTATTGGATTGTTTCTTGATGTAACACCAATTTAGGCAATCTTGTTATGTCTTATTCTGACACCGCAAACTAAATCAGCCTTCGTAGATATCGAATTCTGCGTTTAAATTCTTCATCAGCTCCTTATCTCCAAAGTCCGCATCCGCCATTTTAGATAAACGTTCCAGGTAGAGGTCGAACTGTCCGTTTTTAAAAATAGACAACATCTTACCGCCTTTTTCACACCTGGCGGCGTGCCATACATTCGGCGGAACTGTAACGGTATCGCCTGCTTTGGCTACGATAGTTTCGTCGTCGAAGATCAATTCGATTTCTCCCTCTAGAATGTAAAAGACTTCCGTCATAATTTTGTGGTGGTGCCTACCCAGGTAAAACCCCGGCTTCAACCGGTCTTCTACAAAAGACAACTCTCCGTTCGTATGATGAGACGAGAGTTTAACGAAACAATGATCTTGGGAATAAGGATAGTTGTCACCTTCTCCGTTTCTAATAATTTCTTTAGCCAGCATAACTTGCGTTTATGATATGATTTTTGAGCGCGAAAACTTATAGGATGTAAGTTCCTGTTACTAACAGTCTGTCAGGAAACTCCGTAGAGGACACTCCCCCTGGCAATTCACAACTCGTTTATGAGGTTAGAAAGTAGTGTCTTCAAAATTATGGAGCCGCAGCTTATCGGACGTAGTAAAAGTTGGAAGAAGAATGATCAAAGTGAGAAAACTCGTCGAGTGACGAGCTTAGCATAAATAAATTAAAGAGGTAAAACGCCAAAGTATCTGCCTAAAACCCCTTCCTCACTCCCAACTGCAAACCAGCAGCCCAGTAGGTTTCCTTCAGCGGCGCATCTTTCATCGTAAACGAGCTGGGGTAAGTCTTAAAGAATGGCTCTACCAGCAACACAAAAGGTTGCTTCTTACCAATTACGTAGGTGGTAGAGAGGGAAGTCATAAAGCCAACACCAACATTGCGGCGGTACTGGCCGTCGGCCGCAAGACTAAGGGGCTCAACGGAGTCTGGATGAAGGAAGCGTCCCTGAACACTAGTCGTCAGGTTCACCAGTGGGCCAGCATTAAGTGACACGTTGAGGCGGCGACCGGGAATTCGTAAGCCCAGTAAGACTGGCACCTCCAGCTGGCGAATATGGTTATTAGTTGTCAACAAAACGTCACGCCCGTTGATCACGTCTTCAAATTCAAATTTGTTGCGGATTTCGGAATACGTCAGGCCGCTGCGCAGCAATAATTTTTCGTTCAGCCTGTAAGCCCCACGGAGAGAAACCTGATAGCTTAAACCTGGGTTTTCCCGAACCTCACGGAGGTTACGTTGCCCGCGCTGAGCGTCCGTTTCCGCAGAAAACTGCTGATTGGCGTAAAAGGCACCAAATAAGAATTCGGTTTGGAGGCGGTGGCGGTTCGCGGCACGGAAGCGGTTTACAGAAGGAGTTTTGAGTTTAAAGCCCTTCTTCACCTTTAGCTCAGGGCTTCTAACTGCTAAGCTGGTTATTACTTGTGTTGAATTCAAGCTTGGCATGGTCATACTGGCTTGCCGGAGGGAGTTGGCAGCAGTAGTCGTCGGTTCGGAGATATTTACAGGTTGTACAGAAGTGCTCTCAGTTCCCTCAGTAGCATCCAGGGTAGGTCTTTCTCCTGAAATAACCGGTGACACTCTTTCCTCAGTAGCTGGCTTAGAAGAGGCAGCCAAGTTTGTATTTATAGGAGGTGCGTTTTCCATCTCTATCTCTGAGGTGGTCTCCGCTTCAATGACCATAATTTCTTCGGAAGAAGCAAATTCTTTTTGCCCTGCTCCTTCAACTTTTATTGCACCTGCTATCGAGCCTGAATTTCCATCTACATTATTATCAACTGATGCTTCGGCAGGAACGGTAGTTGAAGATGCTTGTGTTTTGTTATTGCCCTCAACCAGCCACCAGCCAAGACTCAATAGTAGCAACACCGCCGCAACGGCAGCAATGAAACGACCGGAAGAAAAGAAAGGAGCAGCGGTACGCGCCTTCCAGATACGGTCCCACATTCCAGCGGGAACTCTAGCGGCCCGGTCTTTCAGGCCATCGGCAAAAACCTGGTCCAGGCTTGCCGCAGCGGGGATTCCGGCACCAGTAATGCGGTTCCACATATCGGAAGGCACATCTCCAGAGCGATCTTTCAGCGCATCAGAAAAATACTGGTCCACGCCTTTGCCTTCTGGCGTGAAGGCGGCTTTGCCCGCGCTCACGCGCGACCACATATCAGCGGGGACTTCCGCTTTACGGCCATCGAGACCGTCACGAAACATGTCGTCGATCGGATTCATATGGCGATACGTTGGCGGATTTCAATCTGGCGCTGCAATACTTTGCGCGCCTTTAGCAGCTGCGAGCGCGAACTCGCTTCCTGAATACCTAGCTGTTCTGCTATTTCTTTGTGGCTGTAGCCTTCAATGGCGTAGAGGTTAAAAACGATGCGGTAACCATCCGGTAACGCTTGAACCATCGATAATAATTCTTGCTCTCCCAGTTCAGCGTAGGCAGTGGGGGCCCCACCACGTTCAGGAATGTTCTCCAGGCCAGACTGTTCTAATTGAAAGCGTTTGCGCTGGTAGGTTTTGAGCGCCACGTTTACGGTAAGCCGGCGGGCCCAGCCCGCAAAGGAGCCCTGAAACCCATATTTTGGCAGCTTTTCGAAAAGGCGGATAAAGGCATCTTGCAAAGCATCTTCTGCCTCAGCCTGGGTACGGCAATACCGCTGACAGACCCCCATTAACATGGGAGCATACCGCTCGAAGAGGGCGCGACTTGCGGCCTCCTCACCCCGTAGGGCGCCTTCGATCAGGTCCTTCTCTTTCATGCTTAGCATCAGGTGGTATTACCGGTTTGTAACTGGTAGATACCCTTGGCGGAGGATTCGTTGCTTTTTACAAAGGTAATAATTGAAGGAATGGTTGCGTGGGCATGCCTAAGGGATGGGAATAAAATAAAACATGATTCTTGATCTGGTGAATTTTGATCACTGGCAAGGCAAAAAACGTAGGCAACGCCGTAGTGTTAACGAGGCTTTTCAACGGCACCAGAGGCCAAAAGGCACCGAGGAATAATCTTGGTTTATTTATCTCCCATCCCTAAGTTAAGAAACGCAGCCCCAACAAAGGAGCGGGTTCCAGGTGGTAGGTAAAATCAATCGCCTCAAGTGGGTTGTCCGGACTGGGATAATCTCCGATAATTTGCGGGTGGGTAAGCCCACTTTCGTAGTGCGTCAGGTGATGGCTCCCAAATACGTCAATAGTAGTAAGGAGCGCCAGCGGCCCACTGGAGGCCTCCTTAAGCTCAGGGACGGGCAAGCGAAATGTAGGAAAATCCAGGCTGCCATGCTGCGGGGCGTAAGCATTCAGGCTTGCTCGGTCCAGGATAAAAACGGTACCAAGGTTACAACTAACATTTTTTTCTGTGTCTTCATCCAGCACGCCAAGGTGGAGTGTAATCCGTTCGGGAATCATGATTGCTGTTTGAGGAAGTTGCTCCATAAGGTTAAGTACAATCGGTACCTGCATCTCGTCAATAAGACAATACTGCATCGTTTCGGACAACATCACATCCACCTGAGTTTTACCAGAAATAACGTGCGTGGCGGCATCCGTCTGGATAAACTCTTCGATATAGTCCTCTAAGCCAAGGCGACTGATGGTTCGCTGAACGCTAGCGTAACTGACGTCATTAATTTCGATGCAAGTGATGCGTAATTCGTCAGGGCTGAAGCAGCTGGTAAGTGGAAGCACCAGGGTTGCCCAGGGGCCAGTACCAGCGTAAAGAATATGTACCGGACCAGGACGGCGTTCGGCTACCAATTCTACGGCCTGGTAGAGACCACTGACAAAACGTTTCGTCCGCAGTACGTCATCGATACACAGCGCTGCCCACGTCGTACCAATGGCAACACCTGCGCCAGTATGTAAACAGCCCATTTCCGTTTCCCCCCCCAGATCAATGCCAGAAGCCGTGAGTAAAATATCACGGTAAAGGTCGAGGGTGGTCGAGAGGAGGTCGCCCCCGGTCTCGTCGTCTAGCAGCACTTGAAGTATGTGCGCCAGGTCTTTGGAGTGGGGCATTCTAATCGAAAGGTTTTGGTGAAGGTAGAAATTAGGCGTTAGAAATCAGGAGTTAGTTGCTAGCTCTCTAACTTCTAGCTCTCTCACTCCTGATTTTCTAGTTTTTGAATAGGCGCAGGACGCAGGGTGCAATAATAGGTTTCCGAAGCATCGTTCTCAACTGCGATGATTGATTCGAGTAGGCTTAGGACTATGACTACAGATTTTTTAGATCGGTTATAAAAATATCACTTCCTGCTTCTTGCCACAGACTAAACAAACAACTACCTTTGCACCTGCAATTATTGCACTGACAACAAAAATAAAGCCAATGTCTTCCACGGCCACTCAGCCCGCTCCATTCACCACTACTGATTCTTTCCCGCTTTTGGGAACGGACTACGTTGAACTGTACGTGGGCAACTCTCGCCAGGCAGCACATTTTTATCAATCGTGCATGGGTTTTCAGCCTTTGGCTTACGCTGGCTTGAGTACCGGTCTTAAAGACCGGGAAAGCTACGTAGTGGTACAAGATAAGATTCGCCTCGTTCTTACCAGCCCACTAACGAACGGTACCGAGATTGGTCGTTTACACGATCTACACGGCGATACTGTTCGTTGCGTTGCCCTATGGGTCGAAGACGCTACCGTTGCCTACGAATCCGCCCTTAGCCGAGGAGCAGAAAGCGTTTCGCCTCCCACTGCCTCAAAGGATGAGCACGGCACCTGCGTCCGCGCCCAAATCCAGACCTTTGGTAACACCATTCATGAATTCGTGGAACGGAAGGATTATGGTGGTCCCTTCTTACCTGGCTACGATGCCTGGAACCCCGAGTATCGTCCGGAAGAAATCGGGCTAAAATTCATTGATCATATGGTGAGCAACGTTGCCCTCGGTGAAATGAACAAATGGGTAAACTGGTACGCAGACGTGATGGACTTCAAACAACTCATCAGCTTCGACGACAAAGACATCTCCACCAAGTACACTGCATTGATGAGTAAGGTGATGAGCAACGGCAACGGCCGGGTCAAATTCCCCATCAACGAGCCCGCTCCAGGTCTGAAGAAAAGCCAGATCGAAGAATACCTTGACTTCCACAAAGGCCCCGGTATCCAGCACATCGCCGTTGCCACCGACGACGTTATCAGCACCGTACGCGCCCTCAAAGCGCGTGGTATGGAGTTCCTCCGCGTCCCCGACAGTTACTACGACACCCTACTCGACCGGGTGGGCAACATCGACGAAGACATAAGCCCGCTGCGAGAACTTGGCATCCTTGTCGACCGTGACGATGAAGGCTACCTCTTGCAAATTTTTACGAAGCCCGTACAGCCCCGCCCAACGGTCTTCTTCGAAATCATCCAACGTAAAGGTGCAACCAGCTTCGGCAAGGGCAATTTCAAGGCCCTGTTTGAAGCTATTGAACGAGAGCAAGAACTACGAGGAACGCTTTAATTACCTCGAAGACAACGGTTTAGGTAGTCAATGATCCGCTTCCTGAGGAGTCTTAACAATTATCTTTTAGGCTAGCAATACGAGTCATCCCGAGCACGAAGTACAGCGCAG
>CAYPIM010000022.1:0-45561 GCA_964410795.1 uncultured Lewinella sp.
CTCCCGGGGAGAGGGGAGCAAGTTCATGCTAAGGACAGGGCTAAAATTATGTTGTGCTAATAACAATAAGCGGCACACTTTAGACTTATACCTTTCAACCTTCATTACACCTGCGTCCGCGCCTGAACCTACGCGTTGGGATCCCCCCGATTCAGCCAGGGAGGAAGCGTGGTTTTGGCATAATAGTAAGCGATCAATGCCCCGGTTATGGCTCCGCCGATGTGGGCGAAATGAGCAATGTTGTCGAAATCGAGTTTGAGGATGCCGAGGATGAGATCAATCAAGAAGAAGCCCGGAATCATGTAGGCGGCGTATACACCGATGGGGATGAAAAGCAGCTGAAGTTTTTGCCAGGGGAAAAGAACCGCAAAAGCTGCGGCCACTCCGGAAACGGCCCCACTTGCCCCAACCATCGGTATTCCTGTGCGTAAATAATCTACGTATTCCAGCATCAAGCTATGGGATTGTTCGATGATACCCGGTGCAATGTTGCCCATTGCTATTTGATTCTGAAGGTTACCAACGATCTTACTTACAGTTTGTTGGTTTTCGTCCATTAGTTGCCCGGTAGGAACTTTGTCAAAGAAAATGTTCAGATTACTCAGGGTCGGGTCGGCGTTGAAGACCGCAGCCAAATCCTGGTACTTAGTGATCTCATACCATGTTTCGAGGCTGTGCAGGCCTGCTGCACCAAAGGCTGCTACCAGGTAGAGCAGGAGAAAGCGTTTGGCACCAATCCTGGTTTCTACGATAGGCCCAAGAAAATATAAGCTGAGCATATTGAACGCAATGTGCGTCAGGTCAGCATGCATAAAAAAGTGAGACACCAACTGGAAAGGCTTAAAGCGATCTCCGCCAGGGTAATAAAGGCTTAAATACCCTGCCAGATCAAAGCTGTATCCCATCACTCCAGGTAAGTAAACGATCGCAAAAACGAGGGCATTAAGGATTATCAGGTACTTTACTATTGGGGTTACTGGAGGCATGGTTGGTAGTTGGTAGAAGGTAGGGCTACTGCATTTTATAGTTAGGATGCTTGCTCCGCTCGTGCGGCTTCGCCTTTTGTGGTAAATATAGCACGTAAAGATGGGCTGCTACAGGCTATCAGCAAAAGCTGTAACGCAGTGTACCCGATGGATTTCCCTATCCCACGGAGCAGCACTACCTACTATAAACTACCCTTCAAACTGCCGGTCTACTTCTTCAAGTTCATACTTAACAAAGCAGCGGCGCCCGTTGGGCGCCCGGCGGGGTTGTTCGCACGCGAAGAGTCGGTTGATGAGGGAGCGCATTTCGGCAGCGTCGAGCAGTTGCCCAGCTTTAATGGCTGCACTGCGGACGAGGGCTTTGGCCAGGCGTGCATGACCGTTGTTCTCTACATCCACATTGCTGCGGTATTGCTCCAGGAGTTGTTCCAAGAGTTGAATTTCGTTTTGCCCGGCCAGTTCGGCGGGGATTCCACGCACGATGAAGGATTCACCTCCAAAGTGCTCAAGATCGAAACCTAATTGGCGAAGGTCCGGTAGGATATCATTCATCAAGCCTACGTCTACGTGCGGGAGTTCGAGCGTCTGCGGGAAGAGCGATTGCTGGGATGCTGCGGGGGATTCCTGAAGCGTTTTCAAGAACTGCTCGTAGAGAATCCGCTGGTGAGCTGCTCGTTGATCGATAAGTAGCCAACCACTCTTGATCGGGGAAACGACGTAGCGTTGGTGAAGCTGGTAGGGCGCACGATCTTGTGGCACCGTGGGAGCCCCATCGGCAGGTCCATCATCCTGGCTCATCCGGCTAGGCAACAGCTCACCCATTTCCGGGTTAGAGGCCTCAGTGTCGCCGAAATCAATAAACGGTGTCTCTGGATCAGGAGTTGCTTCCTGGCCTACCCCTTCATAGAGTTTCTGCCAGTTACGGAGGTTAGAGGCGTGGCGTTCGGCTTCGGACTTTGGCATTCCTGCAGCAGAAGATGAGCTTCCGGATGATCCACTGCCGCTTGCCGGGGATGGTTTACGGTAATCGTCGTTCATCCGGCTGGGCAATGCTTCGCCCTGGTCTTCTGTCGTGCGGGTATTCGTTATGTTGGTACGGGAGGGTGAGAACGGGTTGTCAGTCTCAAAGTCGATTGAAGGCATGATGCTGGCCCGGCCCAGGCCGTGACGGATCGTTGCCTTGAGGTAGTTATAAATGAGTCGCTCGTCTTCAAACTTAATCTCCTGCTTCGTCGGGTGGACATTAACGTCGATCCGAGCCGGATCAATCTCCAGGTAGATAACGTAGAAGGGATAAGACTCTTTAGGCAACAGGTCATCATAAGCTGAGGTAACTGCATGGTGCAGGTAACTGCTCTTAATAAAGCGGTTGTTGATGAAGAAGAATTGTCCGACGCGAGACTTACGCGCAGCTTCCGGCTTGCCTACGAAGCCACTGATGGAAAGTACGTCCGTATCCTCCCTGATTGGGACCAGTAGTTTATCGTACTTGCGGCCAAATACCTGCACAACGCGCTGGCGTAGTTTACCGGCCGGCAACGCCAGATCAAGCCGGTCGTTGACGTGAAGATCAAAGCGGACTTCCGGGTGAGCAAGGGCGATGCGAATGTATTCGTCACGGATATGCCGCATTTCTACGGTATCACTCTTCAGAAAATTCCTGCGCGCGGGGACATTGAAAAAGAGATTGCGGACCGAGATGGTCGTGCCAGGAGCAGCAGCAACTGGTTCCTGGATTTTTACTTCGCTTGCTTCCACTACCAGACGGGTGCCAAGTTCATCGGGTGCCCGGCGGGTTTTCATTTCCATCTGGGCGACAGCAACAATACTGGCCAGGGCTTCACCACGGAAGCCCATGGTACGCAAAGCGAAAAGGTCATCAGCACTGCGCAACTTACTCGTCGCGTGGCGCTCGAGGGACATGCGAGCATCCGTTTCGGACATTCCGCAACCGTTATCTCGTACTTGAATCAGGGCCTTACCGCTGTCTTTCACCAACAGCTCAATTTCCGACGCTCCGGAATCGATGGCATTCTCCACCAATTCTTTCACGACACTAGCGGGCCGCTGGATCACCTCACCGGCGGCGATCTGGTTGGCAATGGCGTCGGGCAGGAGGTGGACGAGGTTGTCCGTCATCGGAATAAGCAGGTTAAATCAGTGATTTTACGGTAGAAGGGCAAGGTACGAATATAGATTGATAGATGTGATAGTTTTATAGATTGATAGAGCTACCGCTTTTACCACTTACTGCGCTACGCTTGTTCGCCTTGAGATAGTGATTTAAAGTCTAGGGAAGGCAGCTCTATCACCTCGCAGAAGCCGCGTAACGAATCTACCTGCTATCACATCTATCATTCTAGTCAACTAAGCCACGCCTCCAACTCAGGAAAGTAAAGTTGGTAAATGATATACGCCAACCCTACCAAGCAAATCAGCACGATCAGCAGTGTTGAGTTAGATTTCTTCACCCGAGCACTTCGGTAAGCGCCTGATGCCTCGCCTCCTGCACCTTTCCGAAATCCGCCCGAAATCCGGGTTTTCATCGCATCAACGCCACCATTCTGTAGCTGTTCTACGCGCCGCTTAAGCTTCTCAGCTTCTTCTTTTTTCGGATCCCAATAGCGGGGCTTATAGCTGAATTGCTGATTCTTTGGCGGTTTAAAGAGGCGGAGGAAACCCATCGTAAATTGGTTTTTTGAATAAACAGTTGAAGTTAAGGAAAGATGCGGGAACAGGGGAGAATGGCGGTTAGAATTAACGCTGAACAGCGATTCTTTCAAGGTCTCCAAATCGTGTAGGCAGCTTCATCATCGTACACTCCCTGATGCGAATAGCATCTTTAAAACGGGCTTACAGCGTGAAGCGTCCATACATTGCACCTGCGTGCCCGCCACTTGTTAAAGCTTCTGGGCTTTCGGGAAAAACAACCAAAACCCTGCGGCAGCCAATAAGCCAACGGCCCCTGGCACCAGCCAGATCACTGACCAATCATGCTCGCCACCGGGTAATACATTGGCCAGTACGACCTCCCCCGCGATCCAACTGCCAATAAACATACCCAAGCCCTGATTAGCAAAAGAAACCAGGCCTTGAGCCGTACTTCGCAGCGCGACCGGCACCCGATTGTCAACATAAATTTGTGCCGCAACGACAATCCATACGAAGGCAATTCCCTGCACAGCAATAGCGAGATAGAGCAGAAATTCATAGTATTCCGGCCGGGCAAAAGCGAAGAGAAAATAGCGCGCGCCCCAAGCGAAAAGCCCCCAGAAAAAGATCGTCCGAAACCGGATTTTCCGAAAAAACCAAGGCATTGCAAATAGAATTCCAATCTCAAAAAACTGCCCCAAAGACATCTTCGCCGCCGCCGCTGACCAGCCAACCTCGTTCAGAAATGGGTTCACAAAACTGTAGTAAAACGACGACGGAACGCAGGAAAAAAACACCGCCACAAGCAGTACAATCATCCCCGGTTCGCGGATAATACGGCGTACCTCCGGCCCCGCAAGCATTGAGAAATTAAAACCCGGTTGTGGCGGCACACGGGGCAAGGTGAGCGCAAGAAATGCCGTCAGCACCGCTAAAAAACCACCCGCTACCAGCGGCCACGGAGAGGCTTCTACGCCGAAGAAACTAAGCCCAAGGCCCACCAACATGAAGGCAACCGTCCCCCATGCTCGAACGGCAGGGAATTCTTTCGCGGGCTCCTCCAACTGGTGAAAACAAATCGCTGCCAGTAAACTAAAAGTGGGCATAAAGCAGAGGTTAAACACCAAAATCAAGCTGTACACCGCGGCAAAAGACTCGACAAAAAAACAAGCTGTCAGCGCAACAGCGGCCAGTACGTTAAGCAACACCAGCATACGATCTGCACTGAAATAACGGTCTGCCAGCCAGCCCACCACCGGCGGGCTTACGGTAGCCGCAATGGCGTTCGTAGCGTAGATCATTCCTACTTCGCGGCCGCTGAACCCGAGGGTTTGCAACAGATAAGTTCCCAGGCAGATGACGCTCGTGGCGAACACGGCATTCTGAAGGAACTGGAGAGCCGATAAGCGGAAAGTAGTGGACATAGAGCGGCGAAGGTACGTTCGCCTAAGGTTTAGACGTACTGATCATCATCCTGCAACAATTCTTCCACTTTCGCTGCAGGGTGTGCCACCAGGTTGGGGTCAAGTTCAAGTCGGTCTTCTTTTTTCATCAGCTTAGCGGCTAGCACCAGCATTGCTCCGCCGCTTGTCAACAGCAATCCAAGCAGTAGTAAATTCAATTTCGTACCGCCAATAGTTGGGGATTCCCAACTCTGAATTTTGTAGAGAGCACCAAGCAAAGAGCTTTTTATACCAATGACAACTATAATATAACCTATCGCCGTTAAGGCCGCAGTTAAAAATCTCTTCATTTCAGAACGGGTTTAGGTTGATAAAAAACAAAACAGGAAGCGTGATTAATCGACTCGGTGATGCCCAGAGAAAAGTTCAGACATATTCATCCTCATCGTCCGGCAATAACAGTTCCGGTTCCTTTTCCCGGGAACGGGGGATGGCATCCAGGTCCAGAATTTCAGAAACTTTATCCCTGGAACTCCCAAATTTGGTCGCCAGAAAAAAGAAAACAGCAACGGAGAGCATTACCACAAAAATGATGAGAAGAACAGCCATATTACAAGGATTTACGGGACAAAGCCTGAGGTAAATATACATCTTGGCCAACGTAAAAAGTAGCACGTATGACGTATTCATCATTTGTCTCGTAACAAAACGCCCCCTACATTTGCGCCAGCCAAGGAAACACCCGAGGCTAAATTTATAACGAAGCGTGGAGAGCACAGGCTCTGAGAAACGCTGGCAACCACTTCCTCCCCGGCCGGAGGGAAAAGGTGCCAAAGCCTGTCTCGCAATATTGCGGGAAACTATAAAACCATTCGCCAATGCATTACTCCTCTACGTCCATTTTACCCACGCCTATAATCGGCGCGGACCATGGATAAGCAACTTCGACAAGACGAATTACAGCTCAGCCAACTGCTCAAGCAGGTGAAGAAAATTGCCATTGGATTCCGAGCGGATAATGAACGACCTGCGGGGTCCACATTACGGACAGTTCCGGATGCTAGTTTGCCAGATTTGGGCGACGGTGCGCAGGGTGCAATGAAGGTTTTCGAAGATCGTTGGAACGATTACTTCGTCGCCTCCCCCTCCAACCGCTACCTAGGCTATGTGACCGGTGGGACGACCCCCGCCGCGCTCATCGGAGACTGGCTGGCTTCCGCACTGGACCAAAACCCCCAGGCCGTAAAAGGCTTTGGTGATGTCTCTGCCGCACTCGAGATAGCCACCATCCGGATGCTACGTGAACTCTTCGTTTTGCCCGACACCTTAAACGGTGGCTTCGTAACCGGAGCAACAATGTCGTCCTTCACCTGCCTCGGCGTTGCACGGCAGTGGATCGGAAAACAGCAAGGTTACGACGTAGCCAAAGATGGGCTTCAACAAGCCATTCCCGTCCTGACTGCAACGCCGCACAGCTCGGCCGTCAAATGCCTAGCGATGCTGGGCATCGGCAGCCGCAACATCGTGAAGGTCGCGACCCTACCCGGGCGCGAAGCCATTGATATCGCAGACCTGGAGACCAGGATTACCGCCCTCAACGGTCAGTCTTTCATTCTCATCGCCAGCGGCGGTACAGTCAACACCGTCGACTTCGACGACCTGAATGCCATTGCTAACCTCAAAGCTGAGCACAGCTTCTGGTTTCATGTAGACGCGGCTTTCGGCGGCTTCGCCGCTGCTTGCGACGATTACTCAGCCCTTCTAAAGGGTTGGGAACGCGCCGATAGCATCACCGTAGACAACCACAAATGGCTTAACGTTCCTTACGACTCCGCCTGCTGGTTCATCCGGGCAGACCACGCGCCGCTGCAGGTGGAGACCTTTCAGAACAGCAGTGCGCCCTACCTCGGTGATCCGACGGCAGACTTCAACTACCTCAACGTAGGGCCGGAGAATAGCCGGCGGCTAAGAGCTTTACCAGCCTGGTTCAGCCTCCAGGCCTACGGAAAACAGGGCTATCAAGACATTGTTACTCGCTGCATAAACACCGCCTACCTGCTCGGCGACCAGCTCTCCCAGGATCCGAACTTCGAGCTCTTGGCTCCGGTAAAACTTAACGTTGTTGCCTTTACGCTTACGCAAGGAGGCACGGAACGGGTCGATGCCCTCGTCCAACTCCTCAACGACCGGGGGAGGTACTTCCTTTCCCCAACTACACTCTTCGGTCGGAGGGGGCTTCGCGCCGCCTTTGTGAACTGGCAATGCGAAAACTCTCAAGCCGATGACATCATGGCGGAACTCCACCAGGCGCTTCAAGAACTCCCCCTTGCACCTGCGGCCCCGCCCTGAATTCCTCAGAACAATAACCCCAAACAAAGTCCAGGCCGAGCATGCCTTGTCTCAGCCAACATCCAAAATTTATACAAAACTCAAATATCCATTCAATGAAATTCGAAACCCTTCAACTACACGCCGGCCAGGAAGTCGACGAAACCACCCGGAGCCGTGCCTTACCACTCTACCAAACCACCAGCTTCACCTTCCGTGACAGCGAGCACGGTGCAAAGCTCTTCGCCCTTCAGGAGTTTGGTAACATCTACACCCGCATCATGAACCCGACTACGGATGCTTTCGAGAAGCGGGTCGCAGCCCTCGAAGGCGGCGTAGCTGCGGTAGCGACCTCTTCCGGGCAAGCCGCCCAGTTTCTTGCCATCAACAACATCGTTCAGGCTGGGGAAAACATCGTTTCCAGCCCCTATCTCTACGGTGGAACCTACAATCAGTTCAAGGTTGCTTTCAAGCGTATCGGCATTGAGGTCCGCTTCGCTAAAAGTACCGACCCTGCTGATTTCGCTAAGTTGATCGACGATAAAACCAAGGCGATCTATACCGAAACGTTGCCCAATCCAAGTTTCCTTGTTCCTGACTTCGAAGGCCTGAGTGCTTTGGCCAAAAAGGAGGACCTTCCTTTGATTGTCGACAACACCTTCGGCGCCTGTGGTTACCTCTGTGCCCCACTGAAGCACGGTGCTGACATTGTCGTCGAATCCGCCACTAAGTGGATCGGCGGTCATGGAACAAGCATCGGTGGCGTCATCGTCGATGGTGGCACCTACGACTTCGGCAACGGTAAATACCCACAGTTCACCGATCCCAGTCCTGGCTACAATGGCCTTGTCTTCAATGATGTGTTTGGCAAGGACGGCCCCTTCGGCAACATCGCCTTCGCCATCCGTGCCCGGGTAGAAGGCTTGCGCGACTTCGGCCCCGCCGCCAGCCCCTTCAACGCCTGGCTGCACGTACAGGGCCTGGAGACCCTTTCCTTACGCGTACAGCGTCACGTAGACAACGCCCAAGCCATCGCTGAGTGGCTGGATGCACACCCGAAAGTAGAGTCCGTCACCTACGCTGGTTTACCTCATCACGCAGGCCATGCCAACGCTAAGAAGTACCTAACGAACGGCTTTGGCGGCGTCCTTGGCTTCCAGGTTAAAGGCGACAAAGCCGATGCCACGAAAGTGGTTGACAACCTGAAATTGATCAGTCACCTCGCCAACGTTGGTGACGCAAAGACCCTCATCATCCAGCCCGCCGCAACTACTCACCAACAATTACCGCCGGATGCTCAGCTTGCCGCCGGGGTATACCCCAACGCGCTCCGCCTCAGCGTCGGTATTGAGCATGTTGATGACATTAAAGCTGATTTGGAACAGGCGCTGGCCTTGGTTTAGCCTAGTGGGCCAGCCAGCAAAAAGTCTACCAAGGCAACCAAAACGTATTGATTGAGTGTTGCCTTGGTAGCTTTTTGTTTCCCGACAATCCAAATAATCGAATCATGACTGCTTTTGTAGACAGAACTATTCAGGAAGTAAGGCTTCTGCCCCGGAATGAACAAGAAGCTCTTTTCCGAGCGCTTCTTGAAATTATCAATCCAATCAAGGAGCGTGTTATCAGGCATTCACCGGGGGTTATTGGTGGCAGGGCAAGGATACGTGATATGCGAATTCCTGTTTCGCTTATTGTTTCCTGGTATAACGCCGGATGGTCCGACCAGGAAGTACTCGACAATTACCCTAGCCTGGAAGTTAGTGACCTGGCTGCTGTGAAAGCTTATTACGCACTCCACAAGGAGGAGATTGATGCTGAAATTGAAGAAGAATGAATCTATTGTTTTCTGACGAAGATGTACCCAGGGCGCTAACCGAAGCGCTTCGCGACGGAGGGGCGGATGTCTTAACCGTTGCCGACATTTCCCTGGACAATCAGAAGACCTCCGATGAAGACATTCTCTCTGCGGCTAATGAGCTTGGACGCGCCGTAGTCACCTTCAATCGTAAAGACTTCAGAAAGCTTCACGGGCTTGGCCTCCCTCATTCTGGGATAATCGTTTGTAAAAGGAATACGCCTTTTCCGCTGCTAACGCAACTAATTCTAGCATTAGCACTTTCGGAAGAACCGCTTGAAGGAAATTTATACTCAATTACTCAAAAATAGTACAAGACTTATCTCGCGTGAGAAAGGATTCATCGCCGGAGGCGACTCATGCCTGTCTCGCTGCCGGAGGCAGCTCGCTCCGTTACCACTACCATCAAGCAATGACCAATACCGAATACTACCAAGAACAATACCAGGTCCTACACCGCCCAATGCCCCTCTTCGGCTCTGGCGTTGAAGAAAGCCTGGGCCCCATCCCTGAAGCAGATTTCCACCAACCCGTAGGCCACCGAACCATTGCCCAGCTCATCGGTCATATTGTTGCCTGGCGGCGCAATACGGCCTTACGCTTCCGTGACCTACCACGCCCGAAGATCGAGCTCAACTCGCCGGAAGACTGGCCCGATTACTCGGGCAAGACCAAAGCCGAAATGCTGGCAGAGCTGGCCGAAACCAAAGAGGCCATGCTCCAGGCCTACGCCGAATTCGACTACGGAAAGATCGAAGAAAAACTTCACCCGGATTACTACTATACCTTCCGCCATGCCCTCGACGGCGCCGTTCAGCACGACATCTACCATCTCGGACAGATCAACCTGATCGCTGCAGTACTCCGGAAATAGGAAGTAAACATAGAAATGATGAAAATAACTTGGTACACCAAAGAATACAATCGCCTCTTTACGGGGGACCCGTGGTACGGAGACAACATCATAGACAGCCTGCTTCGGATACCAGCTGAAAGTTGGCACCAGCCTGTTGGCCATCAAACCATTGCGCGACTAATGGGGCACATGCTTGCCTGGCGACGGTTCATAGTAGAAAAACTACGAAATAACGATGATTTCACCATTACTTATCGTAGCCCGGAAGAATGGCCCGCAGTCGGTCATCTTTCCGCAGCGAACCTGCTCAAGCAACTCCGCGCCAATCAATCCGAACTACTTACCGAACTAACCAGGATAGAGGAAGCCGAGTTGGAGGAAACCATTCCGGTTACACACAAATACACTAAGAATGACATACTGAACGGCGTACTTCAACACGACATCTATCACCTGGGGCAAATCAATATCCTAGCTCGTTTACTGGATGTTGATTTACCGAAACCCGCTACGGCCTCCAACCGCTCCTCCGACCAAGGTGAGCAAGCGTAATACTACCAGACTACTTGACTACCAGACTCCCCCCTCCCTTGACCAATTACCTCCACATCTCCCACCCTTTCGCCCTGGAATCCGGCGAATCACTCCCGTCTTTGACGGCAGCCTACAACACCTATGGCCAACTCAACGCGGCGGGCGACAATGTAATCTGGATTTGCCACGCCCTCACCGCCAACAGCGATGCAGAAGACTGGTGGCCAGGGCTCGTCGGCGAAGGCTTCACTATTGATCCTGAAAAATACTTCGTTGTCTGCGTCAATATGTTGGGGAGCAGCTACGGGAGTACCAGCCCGAAGAGTTTCAACCCGGAGACAGGAAAATCCTTTGGCCTAGATTTTCCGCTCGTCACCACGCGCGACCAAGCCCGCTTTTTCAACCTGGTTGCTAACCATCTTGGCATCCAGCGTATTCGCCTACTGATGGGGGGCAGTATGGGGGGCCAATGTGCTGGGGAATGGGCATGCCTAAACCCGGAGCGTTTTGACCTCCTCTGCCTGCTGGCCACCAACGCCCGCTTTTCGCCCTACGGTATTGCTTTCAATGAAAGCCAGCGGATGGCCTTGCGCGCCGATCCCACGCTTGGCACCGATGCGCCAGACGCTGGTCGGCTTGGCCTGGAAGCCGCCCGCTCTATGGCCGTGCTCTCCTACCGGCACTACCGTACTTACCACGCTACTCAGCAACAACCCAACGCTGAAGACTTCGACGATTTCCGCGCTAGTAGCTACCAACGTTATCAGGGTTATAAACTATGGAAACGCTTCGACCCCACCTGCTACTACGCCCTAACGCGAGGGATGGACAGCCATAACCTGGGCCGGGCGCGCGGCGGCGAAGCTGCCGCTCTACAAACCATCACCTCCCCGACCCTCATTATCAGCATCGATACTGACGTGCTGTTTCCTACCGAAGAGCAATCTTTGCTCAGTCGCTACATCCCCAATAGCCGGCTCGACGTGATGTCTTCTGACTATGGGCACGATGGCTTCCTCGTAGAAACGCCCACCATCGGCCGACTGCTCGCCGACTTCCTGGCAGATCAACTACAGATTGATGCGGGGACCAAGCACGCTTTTACCGATGGGTTGAGCGGAAGAACTTTTGCTATCCCGGGGACGGAAGAGGTTTAGGAATGTCATTTTACACCAGCCTGGTACAACTGAGCATCGAGACTACGGGGCATAGGGTGTCTAACCTGTGGGCTTCTTCTGTAACCGCCTCTCCCACAAGCCTCGCCTCCGGCTCGGCGGAGAGGGGCTTTTCAGGAAAAACACTGCGTGTTTTGATAGTAAAACCTGTAACAGATAGTAGTATATAGACTAGACACCCTCCCACTAGAGGTTACCCCTCCCAGCTCTTCAAAAACGAGATGAAGGTATCAAGGTCCTTTTGCGTAGTCGCTACCCCTACACTTACCCGTGTGGCACCCCGCAGTTTGCCCATCTTTGCGATCATTTCGTAATGGTTGTCTCCATTTTCTGTAATGAAATATTCTTCCAACTCCTTTCCTAGAATATCATGGTTAATCTCATCAAGACCAGGGTTGCAAAAACAACCCGAACGGATTGAAATGCCTAGTTTACTTGCCCTATCTTCTACCTCTTCGTAGTGGACCCAGCGGCCATCTTTGTCAAAGACGGAGAAAATCAGGTTGCCGCCACAGGAAGAACGATCTTCAGGGCCAAAGATTCGGACAATCGGCCGACCATCAGCGTGGTGCAGGGCCCTCATCTCCCGACACAGGTAAGCGCCTAAGGAAGAAATCCGCTCCGTAATGCGGTCGATGCCAATGCTTTCAATAAAATTGAGGCCGGTCGTAATCGCGGGTAGGTCGAGGTAATTGATCGTACCGTCCTCGTAGCGTTCGTGGTCGTTATGCAGGCGATACTCCTGGGCTCCGACGGCCGCCAGGCGAACAGTTCCTCCGGCAAACCAGGGCTTCCGTAGTAGTCCGAAACAGTCTTTACGAACCAGCAAGCAGCCAATCCCGGTTGGGTAGCCGAATATTTTATAGAAAGACAAGGAGACAAAATCTGGTCGGCAAGCTTTCAGATCTAAGCGGTTGGTCGGGGCAAAAGCCGCCGCATCAAGTAGCGTAGACCAACCACGGTTTGCAGCTTCTTCTACCCACTTCAAGCTATGCTTTACACCCGAGACGTTAGACTGAGCTGGATAAGCAAACAGTTTAGGGGCGCGGCCGCAGGATGCAGTGAGATGTTGAAGGAGCACAGTCTCATCCACCAAAAGGTCTGTTTCCCGAACTGGGACATACGTCGTTTTCCCTCCAGCCTTACAGCAAAACTCTCGGATACCGTTTACGCTGTTATGGTTATCGGCCAGGGCGAGGTAAGCACTGTCCGCTTTCCAAGGAAACGACTCTCCCACCAGCTTCAGGGCTCCGGAGGCATTGGGCGTAAAAATACAGTAGTAGTCTTCAGCGTTGAAAAAGTCGAGCACTTTTTGCCGGGCTTCCGCTACGGCTTTCGTTGCCGCCATCGAGGTCGGATTCGTAGAGTGCGGATTCCCGAAAACACCGTTAAGCAACCGCTTCTGATGGTCTTGGATCTGGGAAGCAGCGTAGAGCCCACCGCCGGTAAAGTCGAGGTAAGTGTCCCCGGTCACCTGCAATCGTCGGAATTCGCGGCGAGCTAAGGACGAAAAGAATTTATCGTGGGCTAACTTCCCCTTACGAACAGGAAGCGGTAAAAAATTAAGCAAAGCTGAAACGGGCATACTGTACGAAATGTGTTTTCCAGGCCTTTATTACGGAGTGGTTAGGTCCGTTACTTTTCCACCAATGTATTTAGGTAGATCCGCGTTGGCGGGTACAATATACGTTGCCTGTTGTTTGCTTCAGTAAAGTCTGAGCCTAATCCTTTCCAAAGTCAGCCAAATCATCATCAAAGACAACAACCTCCTCTTGCTTAGCAAGGTCCGCTGGGCCAGCACCGGGGGGAGGTGCGAGGCAAAGCATGGCCAAATCGAGGTGGGTACCCATAAAAACATTCCGGTCTACATTACCGTGGATTCCGGGTAGTCTGCCCCGATCTGTGTACTGCCAAAAGGTGTAGGTACGTCCGCAGACGGTGACGGGCTCGTCCACGTCGTAGCGGGCAAGCCAGAGGGGGTGATCGTCAAACTGACCAGCAAGGAAACGGTTGTAGAAATTTTGACCAGTATAGATGATCGGTTTTACGCCATAGCGTATTTCCATCATTTCGGCGAGACGAGTGACGCGTGTTACTAGTTGTTTAGCGGAGAGCTTGCCCCGGTCTTCTACATCAATAACGGGAGGGAGGTCTCCGGGAGCTAGCTCCACAGTTTCAAAGAAATTCCGGGCCTGCTGTTCAGCTTTTACTTCCGGACGAAAGAAATGGTAAGCGCCCCGGCGAATGCCGGTCTTGCCCGCTAGTGTCCAATTAACGAAGAAGGCTTTGTCTTTTAGCTCTTTCCCCTCGGTGGCCTTGATGAAGGCAAAATCGTGACCATCGGCCGCCAGTTCGTCCCACTCTATCGCCCCCTGATAGTGACTTACGTCGATGCCGGAGACTTCGTAACGGTCAGCAATAGCGGGGCCATCTGGCAAACAGGAAGTCATTGCCAACAACGGCAGCAACAGAAAAAACAGATATTTGGTAAGATTTCTTTTGATGTTCAGGGGGGATACTATTACAATGGCAAGATAGGGATTTTGGTGATATTGGATTGTCGTTTAACGTACGCTTAACGGAGATTGTCTGATTTCATAAGCCTCTATTGCACCCGCGTCCGCGCCCTGACAAAGCAAACCAGGAATAAGGAAGCAAGGGTAATTGATTACTAAAACAGCGTCCCCTGTTCTCCAAAGCTAAGCGGGTTTTCTAATGCTAGTAAGCGGCGTTTGAAGTCGAGCCCATAGAAGTAGCCCTGAAGATCGCCCGTCTTAGCGATCACACGATGGCAGGGCACAATGATCGCGATGGGGTTGCGGCGGTTGGCCTGGCCAACAGCCTGCATGCCCTTCGGCGCTCCTACCTTATCGGCGATGTATTGGTAGCTGCACGTACGGCCATACCCAATCTGGGTGAGTTCTTGCCAAACGGCCTTATGAAAATCAGTTGCATCGCCCCAGTCGAAATCAAGCTCAAACTCTCGTAGTGCCCCAGCAAAGTAGGCCAGCAGCTGCTCTGCAGCACCCTTAAGGTGAGGATTGGTCGGGTATGGCAGGTTCTTCGGTGGCGTAGTTTCCGTCAGACGCACCTCCGTAAGCCCGCGATCTGTTGCTGATAGCTTGAATGTTCCGAAATCCGTGCTGAGCCAGTTGGAGTGCATGGGAAAAATGGTCATTGACCTTTGATCGGGGTACAAGGTAGCAAGCACGGAATAAATGGTTGATGGTTCAGCGATATTTTGAGTGATCGCAACAAATAATCAACAATTTATATTAAAAAATTTAATTTTCAAAATAAAAAACAATTGTATCGCTCTAACCTACACACTTAGCATCCCTTCTGCCGCCAGCCGTCCGCTGCGCATCGCGGCATCTAAAGAACCGTTCAGCTGGTGATCTCCGGCAAGGAAGATACGATCTGCCACCCGGCAATGGGTGGGGTCATGGCGATAAGCGACCGGGCTGAGTTTGGGTAAGGACTGCTTGACGTCGTAGCGAGCCAGAAATTTCAGGCTGTCGTTGGGCAGTCGGCTGTGGCGAAGTAGGTCTTGTTCCGCCTGGCCGATGATGCTTTCCTGTGTCATCATGTCCCTAAGGGTAACTGAGATCAGGGAACCGCCCTGCTGGTTCACCTTGTAGCTGGGGGCTACTTCGTCGAGCACACTGAAGGTATTGATCAGGCTGGTGGGGTCGGAGACGAGGTTGATGAGTCTGTTTTCCTTAAGACGTCGGTTGCTGTAAAAATATAGATTGGTGGTTCCCTTCCATTCCGTAGGTGTTCCGGCCAGTTGAGGTAAAATGTGCTCAGGCGGGCAGGCAATAATGATGCCACCAGGAGAGTCGATCTCAGTTCCATCGGCGAGCGTGACGGTGGTACCTGAGACATTCTTGACGGGCGTATTGCAGCGTATTTTCGTAGCCTTCAGTTTGGCCGCCAGCTGCTTTGGGATGGCCTCAATACCGCCGGTGGGCAAAGCTGCACTCCCCGCACCAAACATCTTAAAGATGAAGCGGAACATCGCTGCCGGTGTGTACAGTTCTCGCTCCAGGAAGATGCCGCCAAAGAAGGGGCGAAAAAAACGCTCTACGATCTGCTCGCTGAAACCCAGGCTCCAAAGGTAGTCGATCGTACGCACCTCAGCGTAGCCGGCGAAACAATCTTCTATGGACTTGGTACGCAGCTTGAGGCCCAGCCGAGCGAGTTTGATCTTATCCCCCAGCGTCCCGACGGCGGAAAGAGCCGATCGGATAATCTGGGCGGGCTCCCGCAGTGGATCTGCGAAGCGAAAGTTCATCTGTCGGGTATGTACGTGGCCTCCGGGACGGAAGGTCTTTAAATCAAGCGCCTCCAGGTCTAGATAGCGATTCACTTCAGGATACTCCGTTAGGAGTACCTGGAAGCCCCGATCGAGGAGAAAGCCATCTACCTCGTCGGTTTTTAGCCTACCCCCTACCCTATCAGTTGCTTCCAGCAATAAAGGACTAAAGCCTGCCTTTTCCAGTTCGACGGCGGCGACTAGGCCGGCGGCGCCGGCACCGATGATGGTAATTTGAGGTTGTGACATAGGTAAGGGGGGGAGGAGGAAGGAGGGAAGGGAAAAGAGGGGGAAAGGGGAAAGTAATAAGGCTCCTAACGCTATTCCTTCCTCCTCTCACTCATCATGTAAGCATACCGCAAAAATACTCCCCAGGCCAGTACTCCGGAAATGATTAGGCCTTCCCGCCCATCCCGGAAGCCACCCTGGATAAGGTAGTGTTTACAAAATCGGTAGACCGGCTTAACGAAGAGGTGGTAGAAGCCCACGGTGGGCGTCCGTTCTGCATGATCCTGAGCCGACCATTGGGCGTAGCGCCTGGTTTTGGCCAGGAAGTGATCAAGGTTTTTAAAGGTGTAATGCTCCATCCGGCCCTTGAGCCAACCTACGCTAATGCCTGCAGTGATGATTTCCTCGTGAACCTGATTATCGTTGTAGCGGCAACGGTCACGATGGAAAAAGCGGACCACCTTGTCGCCCGCCCACCCGGAGTGGTAAATTCGACGCCCCATGAAGTGGTTCTCACGGCCGATCCAGTAAGCATCGTGGGTAATGGGCCCGCTGGCGAGCATTTCTTCAATTTCGGTGCGGAGCTCAGGCGTAACAAGTTCGTCCGCGTCTAGCAACAGTATCCATTCGTGCTTAGCGTGGGTGATGGCCCAATTTTTCTGATCAGACGGGCCAACGTATTTGCGCTGGCGTAGGGTTACGCCCGGGGTAGTACGGAGCAGTTCAGCCGTTCCATCATCGCTGAAGCTGTCTACTACCACCAAATCATCAGACCACCCGGCTACAGTAGCCAGGGAGCGTTCGATGATGTCAATCTCGTTGTGGGTGGTGTAGATGATAGAAAGCATAGTGCGTAGTATGTAGTGGGTAGTGCTTCCAAAAGCACCGTTTGCGGCGCTACGCTTGCTCACCGAAGGCGAACGAGTGTGGCGAAGTGAGCGGAAGCAGCGGCAGCACACTACCAACTACATCCTACTTATTACCTACTAGCAAGATAGCAATTCCTCCCGTACAGCTCCGTAACCGATAAAATGGGGGTTAAGCAAATTCTCTTTATTGTAACGCATTTCCTTACCAGTCCCGTCGTCTACCATTTTGCCCCCAGCTTCGAGGAGGATAGCGTGAGCAGCCGCTGTATCCCACTCCATTGTCGGGGCGAGACGAGGGTAGATATGGGCATTTCCACGGGCCAGTTCCATAATTTTCAAGGAACTACCGCGCTGTACGATTTCCGGGCGGTCAAATTTCTCCATGAAGTCTTTAGTACCCTGGTTGAGGTGACTGGCGCTGGCCACGATGCGGAGGTTGGCGTCCTGAAGGGTAAATGAAGCAGCCTGGATTCGTTTCGGCTCTCCGCCTTCGGAAAGCACCTCGAAAGCGCCCTGGCCGGGCGCGGAGTAGAACAACTCGTTGGCTACCGGCGTAAAGACAACGCCAAGGATTGGTTTCCCGCCTTCAACCAGCGCGATATTAACGGTGAAGTCTCCATTCCGCTTGATGAATTCCTTCGTACCGTCCAATGGGTCCACGAGCCAGTGGCGTGTGTACTGAGCACGGGTTGCGTAGCTGAGTTCTTTGCCTTCTTCACTTACGATTGGCGCTTTAAACGCCAGGGCTTCCAAGCCTGCTACGATGACGTCGTTGGCGGCTTTATCGGCCTTAGTTAGGGGGCTATTGTCGGCTTTCATTTCTACACCGAAGTCTTCGGTTTCGTAGATGGTCATAATTGCGGCTCCGGCTTTGCGGGCTATTTCGCCTACTTCGGCGGCTAATCTCAGGTAGTCTGTCATAGCGCAAAGATAGATTGATATGAGTTAGATTGATAGATTTATAGCGGGTAGATTTATAGAGCTACCGCTGTTACCACTCACGGCACTGCGCTTGTTTGCCGTGAGTACCCAAGCACGTGGGTACAGCGAACGTCACTTCCGGCAATGTAAACTTATCACCACGAATCAGCAGCGCAACTAATCTAAAAAAGCGCCGGTTCCCCTCCCCGAAGGAATAGGGTATCCGGCGCTCAAAACCTGCATAGTTTTATGTTCAAATTAGGGTCGTCAAATCAACACGAATCATGCGAAGTTGACGTTCCTAAAGGCTGTAAGTGTAGCGCCCTGCTACTACTGAGCGACGACCCGCGTCACCTGTCCGGAAGAGCGAAGACGAAGGGTATAGACACCGCTCTTCAAGTCCATTTTCTGCACCTGCGCACCGCCGCCCAAATGTGCGTACGTGAGCACTCTACGGCCGCTCACATCATATACTTCTACCTGGTCCGCCGTAGTGCTGAAGACCGTAAGCTGGGCGTCGAAAGGATTCGGGAAGGTAAAGGCCTGGGCGTTTTCTAAACGTACAGAAGCTACCTGACTAAAGGTGAATCGCCCGTCTGTATCCGTCTGCTTGATCCGGTAGTAACCCGTACCGTTCAGCGGAGATTCGTCGGTAAATGTATAGTCGAAACTGCCAGGGGCAACCTGGCCCAAAGCGGTCCATTCGACACCATTAGCACTTCGCTGTACCGTGAAGCCTTCGTTGTTTTCCTCTGCAGCCGTCTGCCAATTCAGACGTACTACTTTGCCTTCCAGTCGGGCGCTGAAACCCAACCAGCTCACGGGCAAGTTCCCACAAGCATCATTTCCTACGCAAAACTGGTTGGTAAAGCTATTGGCAGAGCCTCCGTCCGGTAGGCCAGCGTTGCCACTGAAGTCCGTGGTAGTCGCTGCGCAGAGCTCAGTGTATTCCATTGGGTAGCAGCCAGCGAAGTTGTTGTCTGCCATATCAAAGTCTGTCAGCGTGGTCGCACTACTTCCCCGCGAGCTTACACTGATTGCGGGAAAAAGCGGTAAGGGGCCAGTAAAACCATTGCCACCCATATCAATTTCCGTCAGCAGCAAAGAGTTCAATAGTTCATCGGGAACTAAACCGTCCAGATCGTTATCGGCAACGTTATAAACCATTAGATCGGACGCCTGGTCCAGCGCTGGCGCCGAGCCGGAAAAGCTATTGCCATCTACTTCAAAGATTTCCAATTTTACCAAGTCGCGGAGGTTCGTCCTTAGAGGACCGTTCAGGCTGTTGTTACTGGCCTTTATCTCCTCCAGGTTCGTGGCCGCATTAAGGCTAGAAGGTAGCCCGTTAATAAAGCCGTTGTTTTCTAAGTGTAAGGTTTTGAGGGCCGGCCACAAGTTGAAAACATTTGGAATCAGGCCCGTAAAGTTATTGTCGTTCAGTTCAATCCGCTCTAGCTGGGTCAGGAAGCCATAGTTCCCACTAAAGTTTCCGCTCAGGGAATTATCATCTACAACCAACCACCTCAGGTTAGGCAGGTCGCCGTTGTTAATAGTCGGTAACGCCCCCGTAAGGCCACATTCCTCAGCAGACAAAAATATCAGTGTGGAACAGTCTGTGAGCGTTGCCGGGATCGTTCCTCCAAGATTAGGATTGTTGCTGATAACCAGGGTTTCCAAGGCTGGCGCATTACTGATTTCGCTTGGTATCCCTCCGGTCAAATTATTCGCCCGAATAAGAATGCGCTCCAGCGCCGGGAGATCAAAAAGGGATGTAGGAAGCGCGCCCGTCAGGTCATTGAAGCCTAAAGAAAAAATGCGAAGGTGGGTAAGGTCTCCAACACTAGCAGGAAGGGGACCCGCTAGGCCATTGAAAACCATTAATATCTCGGTTACCCGGTCATTCGCGTCGCAGGTGATACCAGTCCAGGTACCATCGCAGGGGGTACAGTTGGTGCCTGCGGCACCATCTACCCAGCCGGTATTATCCGTCCAGTTGGCGCCATCGGTGGCGTTGTAAATATCAATCAGGGCCGTAAGGTCAGGGAAGCAGCCGGTCTTTACCTCAGCGTTACTATTACAGCCCGAAGCATTGTTCTGAATGTTCACAATAGCAGCCGCATCGATGATGGCGGAACAAACGGGCGTGATGGAGCAATTGTCCAGGTTTGGGTTGTTCTGAATGATGATGAGCTCTGCGCTAGCAGCATCTCCTAAATGAGAAATATCGTCCAGCAAGGGGTTACCGATGATTTGAATACGATCAAAATCGGCTCCGGTAATATCTAGCTGATTCAGCAGGCTAAGGTCTTCCATATCCGGGTTACCATTAAAGTTCAGGCTGCCGTTTCCAGTCATGGTAGCTCCTTGCCAGGCGTTGAAATCGGACTCTTTGTAAAGCAAATCAACGGCCTGCAACCACAGTCCTCCAATGGAAGTAATGTTTCCGAAAGCGGCCACATTACTCACTGTTGGCAGGTTTTGGAATCGTACCGTTCCGCCAACCGTTTGGAGGGGCAGCGGGCCATTGGCAAAGGTTGAAACCAGGTTAGGGATGGAAATGATTTCAAAGTTTCCACCGATGCTCTTTAGGTCAAGCTGATCAAAATTACTGTAATTGAGGTTCTGAAAAACAGCGTTGCCCCCCACCGTTTCCAGGCTAAAGCGGAAAAGCTGTGTAGCGTCGTCCGTAACGGTCAAATTACCCGGTAGATCTACACAGTTCGGGTAGGCGGTAACAATGTCGATGATCTCCTGGTTGGTGGTTACCGTAATATCTTGCGGACAATCATTTCCCGTACAGGCGGCCTCCACCTGGAAGTAGTTCGCGCAGCCAGCGTCGTTGCCGCTAATGCTGATATCTGCGGGCGGTAAGCTCAGGGCAGCACAAACGCCGTCGGCTTCACACGTAGAAAGGTTGGCGTTGTTGGTAATCGTGAGCTTAGTGGCGATAGCTACCGCGTCAAGCCCGTTCAGGCTGCCAAGTGATCCGTTATCACTAACTATTAGTTGATCAGCGGAAACAAGGTTCTGCAATGCTCCAATTCCCGTAAGATCGGCGTTACCACTGATGATCAAAATGCCACCAACGGTCTTTAACCCTAGCGGTAGGCTTGCCAGGTCGCCCGTCGAGGTGATCCCTGAAACCCCTACGCCGCCCTGGACGTCGATAATATTGTGGAGCCCCTTCAGGTCTTTTAGTGGGGTTTGCCGAATCGTCAGCGTACCAGCAATGCGCACGATGAAGTCCAGATCCGAAACGTCGCTTACGTTAGATTGAATGTTGAGATCCCCAGGGAGGTTGGTGCAATTCGGCCACATACTAGCGAATGCAGCGACTTCAGCGTCGGTTTCCAAAACGATGTTTCCGGCAGGGCACTGGGCGCGGACGCTAGTGCAGAGAAGGGCGAAAAATAAGGTTAGTAGTAAAAAGCGGTTGTTCATTAGATGCAGGTTTTTGTGTACTGCAAAATTGCAGACCTGCTCTATGCCAAAACTCTATGGGTTCAGGTATTAGGTAAAATTACCGGAATACCGGTAGTGAGATAGATTGATCGATTGATAGGAGGTAGATTGATAGGGCTACCGCTGTTGCTACTCACGGCGCTGCGCTTGATCGCCTTGGGTGGAGTACACGCGTAGTGAATCTATCACAGCTATCAGTCTAAAACTCCACCACTTCGAAAGAGGCCTCCACTACATCCATTACCTGCGGCTTACCAGCGTAGTCTCCATCGTCTCCGTAAGGTGGGCGGTGCAGCGCAGCGGTTAGCGTCTTCACCGCGCCGTCCAGGTATTGGTAACCATTCTGGACTTCCAGTACTTGCTGGCGGATAAAAGCGGAAGTACCACCGGGGGCATCCTCGTCCACGATCAGCAAGCGGTTCGTTCGGCTTAGGTGATTAACCAGGCGGTGCTCCACGTCGAAGGGCATTAGGGTCTGTATATCGATGACTTCTGCCTCAACGCCTTTAGCGGACAGTAGCTCCGCGGCTTCCAGGCAGATGCGCACACAAGCACCGTAGGTAACGATGGTCAGGTCACTGCCCTGCCGTAAGCATTCGGGCACGCCAAGCGGCACCATGAATTCGGTGAGATTTTGCGGTACCGTTTCGTGCAAGCGGTAACCATTGAGGACCTCGATCACGATGGACGGATCGTCTCCCTGCAACAAGGTATTGTACATGCCTGCTGCCTGGGTCATATTGCGCGGCACACAAAGGTGAATACCCCGTAAACTGTTTACAAGCGGTGCTAAGTAGCTTCCGCTGTGCCAGATACCTTCCAGCCGGTGCCCTCGGGTTCTGATGATGAGCGGACAAGCCTGAATACCACCGGTCCGCCAGCGTAGACTGGCTACGTCGTCAGTCAAAATGGGCAAAGCATAAAAGATATAGTCAAGGTACTGGATCTCAACGATGGGCCGCAGGCCCCGCATTGACATCCCCATCGCCTGGCCTACGATAGACCATTCGCGGATACCGGTATCAAAGACTCGATCCTCGGTAAATTTCTTTTGCAAGCCGGCAAAACCTTGGTTTACATCACCAATTTGGCCAACATCTTCGCCAAAGGCGTAGAGATTTGGATATTCCTCGAACTTGGCCGTAAAGTATTGTTGCAGTAGCTCGTAGGCCGGCACCGTAGATTGATTTTCTTCAAACTGCGGAGATATACCTGGAATGCGTACGGGAGATTTCGGCGTCTCACTGAGTAGATGAGCCCCCATATCTTCCTTTAGCTCCTCGCGGGCGTTACGGAGCCAGGCCTGAAGCGCTGACGGCACAGGTGCTTTGCCCAGTTCGAGACGGAGGCGGCGCAGTTTATCAATTAGCTCGGAAGCAACCGGCATATCTAACCGAGCAATTTCATCGTGGTACTTTGTATAAAGCTCGTTAGTGTTGCTACTTGCAGGGAAAATGGCCAGCAGTTCATCACGTTTATGGTTCAGGCGGTGGCTCAGGCGGTCCCAGGCGCGTTTTCGAGCGGCCATCACCTCCTTCTTTGCCTTCTTATCAATTGCATCGAGTTCGCTGGCTTCAGCCACTCCGGTAGCAATCATCCAATGGCGAAACTGAACGAGACAGTCAAATTCTTTTTCCCAGGCCAGCCGTTCCTTACTCTTATAGCGTTCGTGGCTGCCGCTGGTACTATGTCCATTGGGCTGCGTAAGCTCAGTTACGTGCACAAGTGCAGCACGGTGGGTGGCGCGCACGCGGGATGCAAGGCGGGGATAAAGAGCCGTGAGGGCCGGGTAATCCCAGCCGTGTACCTGATGAATCTCAATGCCACCATTCTCCCCCACTTCTTCCTTAAGTCCCTGAAGTGCTTTACTGATACTCCCCTTCGTAGTTTGCTTTTCCACGGGGACCGATATCCCAAAGCCATCATCCACCACCGTAGTGACCATCGGAACTTGAAGAACACCCGCAGCGTTAAGGGTCTCCCAAAAAACGCCCTCGGAGGTGGAAGCATCGCCGATTTCCGTCCAGGCAATCTCGTTTCCGTTATCGCTGAAGCCTACAGGCAGTTTTTTCCCTGAACGGTACTTCTTACTGGCAAAAGCAAGGCCCAGGCCACGGGCCATCTGGCCGGCGGTTGGAGAAGTAGCACTGCTGACGTTAAATCCAGCCAGGTGATCCAACCATTCACCTTCATGGTTCACAAAAGGGGTGGCGTGGTGCCCTACCATAGAGCGGCCAGCGCTGAAAGGGTCCTCCTTGGCATCTGCGTACAACTGAGCGAGGATGTCTTCGACGGAAGCGATTTCCAGCGCCAGTAAAAGTGTATGGCCCCGGTAATAATCCGCCCGCCAGTCCCCGGCTTTTACCGCACGGGCCATGGCTACCTGATACAATTCCTTGCCATCATCACTTACTCCGAATTTTGCTCTACCGGTCAATACATCCCTACGGATGATGTTGCTAAGCTCTCTGCTTACCCGGCAGACATAATAATCTTGCAGGGCCTGATCTGGTGCAATTTCCGGAGCACTTTCGCGGTCAAGAAGCCGTAGTTCGGAGTCTTTGGTTGGCAATTGGCTATGGTTTTGTCCGCTGGTCGAGCCAGCAGTATTCAAGTTGGTGAAATTCAATTTCACCCGGGCTTTGACAAAGAAACAATCCGCACTTTCTGAACTCGTTCAAAGTTTCCTGAGCTGACCATTCCGTAGACATGACTTCTGCTGCTTAGGCGCGAAATCCGAAATTTAGCCTTAGCTATCAAGTAGTAGCCGCGAAGCGAATTGAGGAGTTTCACAAAAACAGTAGAAGGAATCAGGGCAAGAGTAAGGTCGGAAACAGAGACTTTTAAACGAGTTCCTTGTTTCAGGCCACAAAATTACACTTTTTCTAACGCACTGTGTTCCTTTGTCTTACGCTAGAAGCGTGGTGATTGTTCAGTGATGAAGTAAGATACATAATTAACCAATAAGCATAGCGCGTCTAATGTCACGCACAAACAATTATATGTCTAGGGTTACAGACAGACACTTAAAATTTTTTACATTAAAATGATCTATCGCTTAAATTGGAAACGGCCAATAAGACAATTCTGCCCCTTTTTCATCTAGCCGAACGTAAGACTGATAGTGTAGCCACTCACCAAGGTTGAGGTAACGGGCCTTCCCGTCGGAGAGCTTAAAATCAATTGGAAGATGGCGATGACCAAAAATCAAAAGGTCAAGTGCTGAATCTTCTGCCAGTTTTCTTTCGCTATAGGCTACCAACCATTCTTTGTCAGCGCCCAGGAATTCTGACTCAGGCGGCTGGCTGCTTCGGCTCTTGCCACTAAAGAAAAAAGCAAGGCGCATGGCAAAATTTGGGTGCAAGCGAGCGTATAGCCACCTAGCCCATCTGGCTTCAAAAAGTCGTTTCAGTCTTTTGTAACCGTAATCTCCAGGGCCTAATCCATCACCGTGACCAATAAGCAACTGATGACCTAGCAACGCTACCCGAATTGGTTTACGGTGCATCACTACTCCGATCTCTCGTTCCAGATAATCCCCGAACCACATATCATGGTTTCCCGTAAAAACATGGACAGGAATGCCCGCATCAACAATCTCAGCGAGCTTCCCAAAAAAGCGAACGTAGCCGCGGGGTACTATTTCGGCCCACTCAAACCAGAACTCAAAGAGGTCTCCTACCAGGTAAAAAGCTTCTGCGTCTTTCTTCCAGCAGTCGTCCAACCACGCAACAATATGATCTTCCCGCTCTCTGGTAGAAACACGAGCGGAGACACCAAGGTGGAAGTCGGATGCAAAGTAAATAGCCATTGGGTGGCAAAGATAGGATAGCGCAGTAATAGTACTATGGTTCGTTAGGAATGCAATCTTATCAATGTTCAGTCCGGAGTGACTTGGCCTTTAAAGACCCTTCCCTGCACCTGCGTTCCGCGCCCGCAAAAACTACTTCAAGCAACTTTTTCTAAACTCCCGGTTGTTCCTTCAGTAACATAACGCTAAACAATGAACCCTAAATCAATCGTACGCGCCAGTCGAAAACTGAGTCTAGTACTCCGCCACAAACCCGAAGTCATCGGCCTAGAACTCGACGCCCAGGGTTGGGCTAATGTAAAGTCGCTACTCCACAAACTATCCGTCACCGGCATTAAGATCTCTCCGGAAGACTTGGAACAAATCGTTGCTGACAACGATAAAAAGCGCTTTGCGTTCAGTGCCGACGGCAAAAAAATTCGCGCAAGCCAGGGCCACAGTATCGATATTGACCTACAGCTTGACCCGGTCACGCCTCCCGCTCAGCTCTTCCACGGCACCGCTACTACTTCCGTAAGCGCCATCATGGCCACTGGCCTGCAGTCCCGATCCCGTCAGCATGTTCACCTCAGCCTAGACCTGGAGACTGCCACCAAAGTTGGCGCACGCCACGGAAAACCAGTTATCCTTACGGTAGATGCTGCTGGCATGCATGCTGCCGGATACAAATTCTATTGTTCTGCCAACAACGTCTGGCTTACTGATGAAGTCCCCCCCAAGTACCTTACATGATATCGTGCGGAAAGAATTTGACACTGTCCTTTTGCGCCTTTCGGCCTATTACTCTACAAATCCCAGTCGGCCTAAATCCAGCTCAATTCGCTTTCCGTCTGCTGCAATTGACCGGTAGATAGCTTCCACAATCACCATGTCCCGCTTTCCCATTTCTCCCGGCGCAAGGTTTTTATCCCCAAAGAGAATATGCCGCGCAAAGCCATTCATCTGGAGGCCTTGTTGCCGCTGGTGTGGGAACTTAATCGTCCGTCCTTCGGAAGTTCGCCCGCTAAGCGGGCCGTAGTTATTGGCCGGATTGAGCTCAAACCAACCGTCGTCACAAGTAGTAAATAGGCGGTTTGCGTTGACGTTGTGTGAGGTAAAGATATTGCCCATCGCTCCGTTAGGAAACTGCAGTTGAGCGGTTATCGTCTCGTCCGTATCGCGGAAGTATTCCGGCCGGGTACTGAATTCCTGAGCCGTTACGGATACGGGATTCATCCCCGAGCCGTAGATAGCGCTCTGAATGCTGTACACCCCCATATTCATTAGTGCACCGCCGCCAGATAGCGCCTTGTCCAACCGCCATTGGCCGGGGTCCGAAGTGGAATTGTAAGCCGCATCAGCGGATACATAACGAACGTCTCCAAAGGTACGCTCGCGTACCATCCTTTGTACCTCCTGGGTATAGGGCTCATAGTGTAGCCGGTAACCAACCTGAAGTTTCACGTTATTCTGAGCGCAGGCGGCGATGATGGCGTCACATTCTTCTACACTTACGGCCATCGGTTTTTCGCAAATGACATGCTTCCCCGCACGGGCAGCACGGATGCAAAAATCAGCATGCATGGCATTGGGCAACACCACATAAACAATATCAATGGCCGGGTTCGTCGCAATCGAATCGAAGTTGGAATAATTGTAGCAATTCTCAGGTTTTAAATTGTATTTCTTTTGCCAATCTATCGCCTTTTTTGGCGTTCCTGTCACAATTCCCGCCAGGTAGCAATGTTCTGTTTCCAAGAGGGAGGGGGCCAGTTGGTGGGTGCTATAGCTGCCAAGGCCAACTAAGGCAATGCCTAGTTTTTTCTTGTTTTCACCGTTGGCACAGGCCGTAGTGCTGAACCCCGTGAGGGCGATGGTTCCCAGCCCTGCGGCAAGGGTCTGATTAAAATTTCGGCGACTTAGCTTTGGCATGATCTATCATTTTATCCGGCAAACCTTGCCAGAACGTCCCGCTAAAGTTAATCAGGCGCGGACGCAGGTGCAAGAGTAGGTTTTACATGCCCATAAAACCATCATCACGACCAACGAATAATAGCTAAAAGAACCATCACTACAAATAAGGTACGCCTACTGAAAGGCTATAAAGCATCTCCCCGCAATTCCCGATATTTCTTCCGAGCTTCAACGGCCAAAATACTACCGCTGTAATCGATAAATAGGGTTTCATAAAGTGCTTTAGCCTTGTCTTTATCCTCCAACTGGTTTTCGTAGAGTCCTGCTAATTTCCAGAGGCTGTTGTCTAGACGAATACTCTCCGGGTAGCTATCTAAGATAGACTGGTAAGCAGCAACTGCTTCTTCGTAACGGCGGAGTTTAACGTAGATATCGGCCTTGAGGTAAACGATATCGTCTTCCAGCTCGTGCCCGGGAAAGTTGGTCTTCAATTCATCCAGTTTGGTGAATGCGTCATCAAACTTATTCTGAAACACGAGCAGTTCTGCGTCAGCGTAGGTCTGCAGTGCCAGGGCACTGGTGTCTAGGCCAAGATTATCCATGATGAAGACCGAGAGATCGAGTGCGTCGTTAGCAATCAGTCTGGAAGTAGAAGCCTTGAGCACATCAAACTGAGATTGGGCCCACTCGAAATCTCCCCGGAAGTAGCTGAGGCGAGCGTTCCGAAACCGAGCTTCATGACCAAGGAGGTCTTCCTTAAATTTTTTGTCTACTTGGCTGTACAAAAGTGTAGACTCCCATACTTCACCTTGCATGAGGTAGTAATCAGCGAGGGAGATTTTTGCCCGGGCCTGAATTTTATCGCGTACGCCTTTGGTTTCAACAACGGAGTTCAATAAGGTTACGGCCTTATCCAGATCGTTCAAATAAATGGCTTCCAGTTCTGCCAACTGCATCGCAATTCGGGCCGAAGCGGAATTGGTTCCAAATTCTGCCAAAAACTCTTCGTAAGCAGCTTCCAGAATCAGGAGGTCTTCGCGGGTATAATCATATCCATCGGTGATTGCCCGCCGGCGGGTGAGCAAGCCTTCCCGCTTTGCTTCAAGGTATAAGCCGGTGGCTGGGCTTTTGTTCTCCGTTATATAGTCAAAGGCAGCGATGGCCGTTTCGTAATCGCGAGCGTTGGCAGCCATTCGACCGATTCCGAGCACGCGTGTCCCTTCCTCCTTGAGGCGTTTGTCCAACGCCCGTGCTTGGCGCAAGGCAGACTTATAATCTTTACGTTGAATGAACACCCAAGCGAGCATTTCCGGGTAAGTAGGGTCTTTATCTCCTGCTTCCTGAATACGGGCGTAGAGTTGTTTTTGAGCCTCCAGTAAGCCTTCCTTATCAAGGTACCGTTGAAAGTAAGTCTGAATCTGACGGGCACGTTTTGGTTGGTCCCGGATCGCATCGAGATAATTGCTGATCATTGGTTCAATCTCCCCCTTACGACGGTAAAGGTCCCCCAGATTGTAACTAAAAACACCTTTTTTCTTTAGCAACTTGCCTCCTTTTTCGTAAGCTTTGATCGCATATTCATACTTCGTCATACCGATAAAAGCATTCGCCAACTGGGTGATCCGATACTGATCTGAAGGGAGCTCTTCCACTGCCTTAAGGTATTGCTCCTTGGCTCCTTCATCGTCAAACTTCTCTTCCAACAGCTGGCCATACTTCACGTAAAGCGACACTTCTTCCGGGCGCTTCCGAAGTTGTTTTTTCAGAGCGCTCTCCGCTTCATCATAGCGTTGCAACTGTAACAGACTAGTAATGTATCGATCAAAGTAAAAGCTATTTCCTGGCTTTTCTTTCGCTAGTGCGAGATAAAGTTCTGCAGATTTTTCGTACTCCCCATCTCGGTAATATTGTTGCGCCAACTGGTTGTTCTGTGCAGAGACGAAAGCCGTAACGGTAAGGAAAAGTGATAGTAATAACCAACGCATAATTCTATTCATTCAAAGGTTCTGGGGGGAGAGGACGTAAAGCTAACGAATTTGTGGCGGCGGTAGTTGTCTTGAAGGAAGGCCTGTGTGTATCCAAATGCACAGAGTTATATAAACGGAACACCTCCTAAATAAAAGAAGCCGATGAAGTTCCAGGAGGAACAACATCGGCTTCTTTAGTTTCGTGAGCATCCTGCTTTTACTCGAGTTTGAACTTCACAGGAAGGTTAAACTGAACGCGTACATTCCGTCCACCTTGTTTACCTGGGCTCCATTTAAGGCCCTTAGTGTTCATGAGCTCCACTACACGGAGTGCTTCTTCGCCGGTTTTGGCACCGGGGTTACGCACTACCTTAGCATCGGTTACCCTACCGTCTTTCTCCACAACGAAAGAGACAACGGCCATACCTTCTACACCGTTCTCACGGGCAATGGCGGGGTACTTGATGTTACCGTAGATGAATTCGAGCATCTTCTTATCAGCACACGCTTTCTTTTCTGCGTAGCTACCCAAGTCATCACAACCGGGGAAGAGTGGCATTTGCTCTACCACCTTGAAGATCTCCTCGACCTTCGGCTTCGGGGGTGGCGGCGGAGGGGGTGGAGGGGGTGGCGGAGCCGCTTCCTCTACTACTTCCGGTGGAGCTTCCATCACGGTTTCTTCGTCGATAGATGTATCTTCAAATTCCGGCGGATCTTCTTCGATGAGTTCCTCTTCCGGCACTTCCTCAATTACGGGTGGCGGCGGAGGGGGTGGAGGGGGCGGTGGCTCTGCCGTCCGCGGTGGCTCCATCTCGATTTCTTCGTCGAGTTCGAGGGCGCCATCCGGAATGTAAATTTCGTTGGCGTACTGCGTCCAACCGAAAGCGAGCAGGGAAAGACCTACCGCCAAGGCGAGACCGAAGTTAAAGAAGGTAGAGCTGAGGCTGAAAACGTCGAGACGTTCGTACTTCGCCCGGTTGGCCAGGTACGATTTGTTCTCGTCGTCTGCCTCCTGGTATTCACCCTGAAGCGCTTTTTCCGTCCGCTTACTGTACACATTCCTCATAAAGAAGATCATGACAACAAAAAGCAACAAAATAAACGCCAAAGTTCCTGCCAGTGCACCTCCGGAAAGTGAGATGTCAACTAGAAACATGACTATTGAGTTTATAAAAGTTATTCGTAGAGACCCTCCGCCGTTGCGTGGGTCTTTTTTCTGAGTAGTGTAAACAGGTAGTAAACCAGGCCTCCGAGAATGGCCCCCAATAGGTTGGCGACCATATCTACGGGGTCAAAATTACGTCCCGTTCCGCTGATTCCTTGTAAAACCTCTATCAGTATACCGTAACCGGCAGCGATAAAGATTGCGAAAAGTACCGTTCTTTTTGTTCGGCCTCCCGCTAAGGTTACCGACAATAATAGGGCAAAAACACCGTAAGCACCAAAGTGAGCGACCTTATCCGGCGAAAAAAGTGAAAACCAATCGGGAACCGACGGTAAATTCCTACCAGGTAGAAGGCTGACAACTAAGAGAAACAAGGCATAAGCTACTGAGGCAAACCATTGTATGCGCTGCTTACGGGTAGAAGATGTTACTTCCGACTTTTTTGGTGTGTGGTCCAAAAAAAATTACCCAATCAGGCCTTTATAAGCATCAGCAGAGAGTAATCCTTCACGATCGTCAGCATCGGCCAGCTCTATTTTGATGATCCAGCCTTTACCATAAGGGTCTTCATTGACGAGCGTTGGGTTGTCACCATCGTTCTCATCAAGTTCACTGTTGAACTCAATGATTTTGCCCGCCAGCGGAAGAAAAAGGTCACTGGTAGTTTTCACCGCCTCAACGGTTCCGAAGATTTCGTTGCGATCAAGTTCTTCACCGACCGTTTCTACTTCAACGTATACAAGTTCGTCAAGCGCGTCCTGTGCAAAATCAGTAATGCCAACGGTGGCAATGTTGCCTTCAATCAGGACCCATTCGTGTTCTTCGGTGTAGAAGAGATTTGCTGGTACATTCATAGTAAAGAGGAAAAAGGGAGAAAGGAATAAGGGAGGGTAAATCGAGAATGGGAATAACATGACTTATGTTCTTCCCTTAGGTCTAAAGCTCAAATTACTGGACATTTCACTTCGCGGCTTCTTCGAGGTTTGCTTTTCTGTCTCTCCCCTGCCCTCTCCTACATGTCTCGCCTGAGGCTCGACGGAGAGGGAGCCAAAAATGTCAAGTAGTGTTGTCTAAGCTTCTAATTGGCTTTTGATCCATTCACTCGTTACCGACTTCGGCCGTTCGAGTGGCATACCGAGCGCACGCGTCCAAATACCAGCAGCAAGGACACCCAGACCACGGCTGACACCGAAGAGAACAGTATAGAAACTGTACTCACTAAAGCCGTAGTGAACCAATAGCGCACCGGAGTGAGCATCTACATTGGGCCAGGGGTTCTTCACCTTGCCGAGTGCTTCGAGCATTGGGGGTACTACATCGAATATTTTCCAAACCGTTTCAATCAGGTCACTATCCTTGATGTACTGCTCAGCAAAACGCCGTTGCGCGGTGAAACGTGGGTCGGGCTCCCGCAGTACGGCGTGGCCGTAGCCGGGGATCACCTTGCGGGCATCCAGCGTTTCCTGAACGTACTGCTGAATTTGTTCTTTTGTGGGTGTCTTCGTACCAAGCTTCTCGATCATCTCAAAAATCCACTTGATTACCTCCTGGTTGGCGAGGCCATGAAGCGGGCCAGCAAGAGAGTTCATACCAGCAGCAAACGCACGGTAAGGATCAGCAAGGGTGGAGCCAACAAGATTTACGGTATGCGCAGAGGCATTACCACCTTCATGGTCAGCATGGATGGTGAGGTATAAACGCATCAGGCTACGGAAGTCCTCGTTATCGCTGCCCAACATGTGCGCAAAGTTAGCGGACCAGTCGAGGCTTTTATCTGCCGGGATGTGGTCACCGCCTTTAAACGTACGGCGGTAGATGTAAGCAGCAACGCGGGGTAGGCGAGCAATGAGGTTCATGCTGTCTTCGTAGACGGCATCCCAGTGGTCCGTCTTAGGCATCCCTTCGGCGTAACGGCGGTCAAACACACTATCCGACTGCATCGCCATGATGCCAATCGTAAACTGCGTCATCGGGTGAGTATCTGCTGGAAGGCTCTCCAGTGTGGTATATACTTGCTGAGGAACTTCGGCCCGGCTCTGCCAGTCTTTGGTAAGTGACTTCACTTCTTCTTCCGTCGGAATTTCACCCGTGAGCATCAGCCAAAACAAGCCTTCGGGTAGGGGTTCTCCCTGCGGACCGCTTGGTAATAATTTTTTAACTTCAGGAATCGAGTAGCCCCGAAAACGGATCCCTTCCTGTGCATCGAGTTGGCTGGTTTCCCAAACCATCATTTTTATCCCGCGGGCACCGCCGGTGATTTGGCTAAGTTTTACTTCGCCCATCACTTTATCTCCGTGCTCTTTACTAATGGCACGAAGTTCTTTGTAAAGGGTAAGTGCTTTTTCGGCAAATTTTTGTTTAAGGCTGTCCATTCTCGCAGGGGCGTTTTATTTGGCTTGGTTTGGTTAATCAGCAGTAGTTGATTGCTGAAGAATAATCGAAATTATAACACTAAGGATTACCCTTCGGTTCGTACTGTAGGCTCACATTAGGTCCTGACGGGCAAATAACGGGCATTTATGTCGTCTTTCTATACGAAGCTTACCTAAAGTTCGTCGCAACGGGCATTTTCACGACATCCTGCGCATTTTCAGCGAGGTATTCTTCCAAAAACAATGCTCCTTCAAGCCTTCATTGCACCTGCGGCCGCGCCATGGTCTTAATTTGGGCGCGGCCGCAGGTGCAATGAGGGGTTGAAGGGCTGAGGGCCGAGCAACCTCTCTTGTATCCAGTGCCGCCGCATGTTGGAGGCAGCAAAAAAGAGGGTTAGGATTATTTGAACTTTGAGGATTAATCAGGACGAATCCTAACTCATCTTTAAAATCCAAACAACCCTAAACCGTTGTCCTGTGCGGTAGCGACTACAATACTACCGTACTACATAACTGTACACTACCACCCACCACCAGCGCCACCGCCGCCGAAGCCACCACCACCGAAGCCGCCAAAGCCGCCGCCACCGCCGCCAAAGCCGCCGCCGCCGCCGCCAAAACCTCCACCGCCGCCGCCGGGGAAAATAATGAAACCACCGCCTCTGCGTCTACGCCTTCTGACCTTACGGTCTGGGTCATCCATATCGTAGGGGCCATTGCGCCAGTAGCCACCGTCGTCATCGTCATCGTCGTTGTGCTGATTGCCGTAGTGGGAGATAAGAATGAAGACCAGAAGGATAAGTCCCATAATGACGATCGGCGGGATACCATCTCCGCCACCGCCCGCAGGCACCTGGTCTGCGGTATATTCGCCTTTACCCAGGTCCATAATCGTTGTAGTAGCTTGGTCTATACCTAGATAAACCTTCCCTTGGCGAAAGGCCGGCTTCATGATGTTCTCAATGATTCGTTTCGCCAGAATGTCCGGGAGAAATCCTTCAGCGCCGTAGCCCGTCAGAATTTGGATGCGTCGTTCATTCTTAGCGATATAGACCATCACCCCATTGTCGTTCTCCGAAGAACCACCAACGCCCCAGCCGTGAGCAATCGCAAGCCCACGATCGAAGGCCGTCTCCCCTTGAAGCGAGGTCTCTGTTACCACTGCAATCTGGGTAGACGTCTCCAGCGCGTACTGTGTCAGTTTAGTCCGTAACCGATCTTGTTCGCTACGGCTCATCATGCCCGCGTAGTCGTTCACAAGGTCGTTCGACTTAGGCGGGATTGGTCGTTGAGCGGTAAGGGGCAATACGAACACCAGCGCCAGCGATAAAATGAGCAGGCGCTGAAGAAACGTAACCGGACTTTTAATGATTAGGGTCTTGATAATTAGTTGTTTTAACGCGTGGGCCGTGTAAATACAATCGGGTTAAAGATCATATTACCGGGTCGTAATCATTGTCGAAGCATCACCTCTATCTTAAGGGGACGGGGGGGAGGGCTGTTGAGCAGGACAAGTTATCCTCCGTAGCTAATTTCATCAGGCAGTTCGTTCACATCATCTGACTGATACGGGAAGTAAGCCTTCAGCTGGGCACCTACCTCGCCAATGGCAAGTTCAATTCCCCGAGCGAATTCACCCTTCTGAAAATACTGCTGCATGATGTCACGGGTGCTGTCCCAAAAATCAGCGGGAACAACCTTATCTATACCCTCGTCGCCGATGATGGCAAACTCACGCCGATCAACTTCCAGCAGGATAAGGACACCGTTACGGTCGGCAGTTTTCTCCATACCGAGCCGGTAAAAGACGCGCTTGGCCACAGAAATTGCGGCTACTTCTGCCCCAACTTCTACGTGTACACGGATTTCGCCCGAAGTGGCCAATTCGGCCTTACGGATGGCACCGACGATAAGGGTTTCCTCCTCCTTGCTGAAAAATTTGATCATTGCGATTTTGCTTAGTCGAAGTTAACGTCGGGTGCATTGGCGGTACCAGCCTGGGCCTCGAACTGAGGCTTCTCACTGAAGCCAAAGACGGAAGCAAACACCGTTCCGGGAAAGCGACGAACGCTTTTGTTGAATGCCGTAGCCTGCTCATTGAAGCGCTTACGGGCCGTTGAAATACGGTTTTCCGTGCCTTCTAGCTGCGCTTGTAGGTCACGGAAACCTGCCGTTGCCGTTAGATTAGGGTAGTTCTCCGCAGTAGCCAGTAGGCGGCCAAGGCCCTGAGAAAGCTGGCCCTGAGCTGCTGCATACTGCTGCAACTGCTCTTCCGTCATATTGCTGGGATCGATGTTGATTGAGGTAGCCTTGGCACGTGCGTTTGTAACGGCTTCAAGAGTACTCTTCTCAAAGTCCGCAGCACCCTTTACGGTTTTCACCAGGTTTCCGATCAGGTCGGAGCGGCGCTGGTATTCGGTCTGGACGTCGGCCCACTTGAGTTCTACGTCCTCTTCTCCATCAACAAAGCCGTTGTAGCTGCCGCAACCGGCGATGAGCATGACGGCCAGTATAGCAATGACTACGCCTAATGTTCCAAATGATTTCATGTCTAGTTTTTTTTGTTCTCTGTATGTTTAGACTGGTAAAACTTCGCCAAAGTAACACCCGAGGCGTTAGAAAGGGAAGATTGTTCGTCGAGAATACGCCGCAGCTCGTCGGTTGTTCGCCCTTTTTCTCGTAGAAACGTACTGAAATCGGTCAGTAGACGGTGCTCAGCGTGTTCCCTTAGCCAGGCAACTCTTTGGTTCTCACGGCGGGTTTCGGTGTAGCCAGCTGCGCGCATTTTTTTTGTGTACGCTTCCAATTTCTCGCGGACAGTGGAAAGACCTTTCCCCGTCAGTGCGCTAATGGAAAGGATGGGAACCGTCCAGTCATCAGGTCGGGCAGGGGCCAGGTGGAGTCCTCTCCTTAGCTCAAGCGCGGTTTGTTTTGCGGCTTCGGGCAGGCGATCGGTTTTGTTAACCGCGATGAGATCTGCTAGCTCTAGAATACCACGCTTGATGCCCTGTAGATCATCTCCCGCACCGGGCTGAGCTAATAAGAGGAAAGCATCCGTCATACCGTGGACCTGCCATTCGGCCTGCCCTACACCAACGGTTTCAACTATTACATAATCATAACCTGCCGCTTCGCAAAGCAAAACTGCGGCCCTACTAGCGGCCCCTACTCCGCCCAGATGACCAGCCGTTGGACTGGGCCGGATGAATGCATTGGGGTGGCGGGTAAGCTCCTCCATCCGGGTTTTGTCTCCCAGAATGCTCCCGCCACTGAGGCTGCTGCTTGGGTCAATGGCCAGTACTGCCAGGCGATGCCCCAGGTTTGCAACCTCTAAGCCGAAGTGCTCAACGAAGGTAGATTTCCCAACCCCGGGAGTTCCGCTGATGCCCAAGCGGAAGGTTGGTTGCTTCGGAGGTTGACTCAATGCCAGGTCCACAAGCTCGTCCGCCAAACGGCGATCGTCCGGCTGAGTAGACTCCAACAAGGTAATGGCCCGGCCGAGAGCCCGCCGGTGATTCTCAGACTGAAGCTCCGCAAACATGTCCGCCGCCGAAAGTGAGCGGGCAACCGGACGATGCTGTAAGCGGGGATTTATGGATTTGCTGGGCAAAATACATTGATTGTGTCCGGAGGGCAGGCATTTAACAACGAACTGGTTCATGATCGGAGATCATTATCGTTGTCGGAGGCCGCTTGCTCCAGGTTTAACGCGGCCTTAAGATAAGCTCCTAAAGTTTAGCAAAATGACCTTTAGGTGTTCCCTAAGCTCTGGTTTTATTCGCTTTTTTAAGCAACCCGGTCATCAACCATCTTCCGATCGCCACCTACTAACCGTACTGCGCGAGTCTGCCCCGGGAGTTGAGCTTGGTGCCGGGGGCTTTTAGTTTGCAGCAAGCAGCGCCTAGTGCTGCCCACTATTTACTACTATTCATCTTCCGCATCTCTTCCCTGATATCAGCAAGCAGCTGAATTTCTTTGGGGGTTGGCACGGTTTCATCCTTCTCATTTTCTGCTTTGTCCTTAAGCGCATTGATGAATTTGATGACAAAAAATAACGTAAGAGCAACGATCAGGAAATCCATCATGGCTTCCAGAAAGAAGCCATAGCCGATCACTACGCCTGGATCGGTGACCGTGCCGTCAGCTGCAAGGATGGGATCTTTCAATACAAGCTCCAATTCCTTCATGTCAACACCAGCGGTGAGGTACCCCAAGGGCGGCATAATTATTTTTTTGACGAGAACATCAACAATTTTATTAAAGGCTGCGCCAACGACGATACCGATGGCCAGATCGATCATGTTGCCCTTTACGGCAAAGTTTTTGAACTCTTGTAAGAACTTACTCATAGCTTTTGATGGTGGGTTATCATTCCTCCCAACGAAGCTACCGGGGTGTTTGTTAACCAGCCTTGCTCCTGAGTGCTTATTTTGCACCTGCGTTCCCGCCAAAAAAATAACTACCCTACCCCAAACGTAGCCCAAAGTAGTGGGCCAATGGCTATTACGAGTAAAATGAGGTGTAAAAACTCTGCCCGCCTCGGAGCCAACAGTATGAACCGGAGGCCAACCAATAAACCAAGCGGGCACACCAAAACTTGAAGGCCAGGAAGTAGAGCCGTGCTACTGAATACAAGCCCCAGTGCTCCAAAAGCCAATAACCAGGAAATAATACCTGCATTTTTCTTGCCTTCAATGTTAAGCAAGCGCACGATCGTCCCGTAGGATACGATGACAAGTAACAACAGTATACCTAAAGCGATTAAACCGGGAAGTAGGTAACTATCAGGTTCAGGGAGTGACACCAACCTCAAAGCAGAAAAATGATTCCCTAGTGCACCTTCCCAGACACCAAACAGATAGACCAGCACAAATGCCAAAAAGTACATCAAGGCCCCTCCAACAAAGATTTGTAGAATGCTGCGTACATCTGGTCGCCGAAGTATTCCCATCCCGATAATCAAGGCAGGCAACAAACACAGGTAAAACGGCACGAATAGGGAGGCGATACCCAACCAGGCGCCGGCATTGAAGAGCGGTACGGCGGCATCGTCTTTCTTATAGACCCTCGCTAAAGACAACAACGCGAACATTAGGAACAGGTTAGCGAAGTGAAGAGCTTGCAACTCCCGAAACATGGGAAACAAGCCCCAACAAAGTACAATGAACAAGCCGGGGAACTGCGTAATTTTTCGCGACAATCGATGTCTGGTTACCAAGACGTTAGCAATAATCCCTTGGATGGTTACCAGCACTACTGGCAATAAGAGCATTAGCCAGCGTGTGTCTCCAAACCAGTAAGTAATCACATTGCCCGCAAGACCACTAAGTAGCTCTGCTCCCACTTCCCCCGGCGAGCCAAAGAAGGCCGGCAGCTGAAGCAGTAAGGCATAGAAAAACAGCAGAAGGCCCGCTGAGGCCTGATTGGTACGAAAAAGAGAAAGCAAGATTGTAAAATAGTTGACGCAGGCTAAAGGTAGGCGGCAAATGCACCTACGGAAAGAAATCGTCAGAAAAATAAGAATCTCCTGGCTTATTTCCTTGCTTTAGGGGGTTGAACCGGTTTAATTTCTGCTGTTTTACTAAAATTCTCCACTGGTTTGCCGCTCGGTATCGGTAATCAGCTCCTTAGCAGAGGTGTAGGCCGCAGCCAAGTCGTCGGCTTTGTCCTGCCCGGCATAAAGGGCCATTTCGCAGCGTTGCAGTAGCTGGTCGTAGCGGTCGGTCAGGCTTTCGTTGGCACCGGCAGCACTAAGTTTTTCGCGGATGTTGCGGCGGGTAAGATCTGCCACCGGCAGCTGAAATTTATCGCGGAGATAGCCAAGCAGGGCGCCTTCCACGGCATCGTAAAAAGCGCGCGCTTCTACTTTGTCCAGGTGCGGCTTGGCCACCTTCAGCCGTTCGGTGGCAGCGCGGGCGGCGCGCTCCCGAGCCAAAGCTATTGGATCTCGATTATTTAAATGGTCTTGGTAACGCTGATAGCTTATCAGGCCACCAGCCAGCAATAAAGGCAGCAGAAACAAGCCCCAGTAAAGAGGCCGACCGGTAAGGTTACTGCCATAAGTTTTCCCGTCTGGCAATTCCGTGACCGGCAAAAGGGTAAGCTTAGCTTCCTCGGTTGTGGTGGTATCAATTTGATAGGTTGTATTGCCAGAGCCAGCGTCAACATTAATCTTGAAAGCCGTAGGCGCGTGTACGACGTAGCGGGCACTGTCTACATCAAAGTAGTTCATGGCGGGGCGGAGATCATAAACACCCGCCCGGCGTGGGACTACCTTATATTCAAATATCTTCCGGCCAAGCATTCCGGTAGGACTGTCCAGAAACTCTTCAGAGATGATATCAGGATCGTATATATTCCAGTCCTTTTCACTTACAGGGGGAAAGGTTTCCAACCGCTCAATGTCTCCTTCCCCCGTTACCGTAATGCGAAGGGTAAGTGCATCATCGGTCGTCATCTGATCTCGATCCGCCTGGACTTGCATCCGGTATTCGCCTACACCGCCGCTGAAATTAGTGGGCCGGGGTTGAGGGAGTTCGCTCACTTCTATATACAACGAATCCGTATTCAGTGGAATTTGCTCGGTAAAACGGCGAGAGTAACTACTGTTACCACGGTAGCGCAGGGCGCCAAGTATCATTCGGTAAGGCGTTATGGTAATGCGGCCACTTTTGGTCGGGAAGAGCGCAATACTTAGCAAGGTCCGCCGCTGGTATTCGCGTCCGTTCTGGATTACCGCGCGGGGGCGGCCATCGTACTGACGGCGGGGCTGGGCGTAGAAACCGTCGTAGTCCGGCTCCTGTACCAGATTCCGGGAAATCACGTTAGTGGTGGAGTAAAGATTAAGATTCAGGATAATCTGCTGACCGACGAAGGCGGTATCCGTAGATAGTTCAGCTAGCAAAAAATCGTCAGGCGTTCCGGCAGCAGCGGCTTCGTCCACCTCCAGGACGTCCACCGCTTTGGAGTTGGTTCGGTAGGTCCGGCCACTGGCCCGGATAGAGGCTGGGCCAATGGCCAGCTTGCCCGTTCGCTTTGGCTGCAGTTGCCAACTATAGCTGAGGTAACTAGTACCTACGCCGTTGATGATCGAAGTACCCAAGGAGCGCATTGGGCCACGCAAAACGATGAAGTTGTTGAATTTAGGCGGTTTCAGCTCGTTGCCCTGGGCGTTGTTCAGCGTCAGTTTAAACTCCAGGGTGCTGTTTTTCAGCATCTTCGTTTTGCTCACCTCGGCAACGAAGGTGATGTCCTGATGCTGGGCAGCCAATTGTTGGGCGCTGACGCAGGTGCAAAGGAGGAGGATAAGAGCAAGGAGGTGACGCATTCGGGTCGCAAGTTCGTTAATTCAATCTTAATTCGCTTTATTTAGCTGATAAAATCCAGGCTTGTTCAATTATCGTTTGCCATTGACGAAAGTACAAACTTGGCAATCTCAACGTTCGATAAGGTCGTTTCTTTACTAAATATCATTTTCCCTAAGATATCTTGAGCTTCATCTTTTTTGGATTGCATATCCAAAACAAGAGCTTTATTAATCGCTAACATCCCCTTTGTTTCAGCATCTGGATTAGAATTTAACCCTTGCTCAACGGCATGAAGTCTTTCATTCATATCAGACGATTTGCTCGCTATTATTTTCCAGGCTGGTGCATATCCCGGAAACTTACTGGTAACAGCCTTAGCGACTTGAAGTTTCTCCTCGTCTGATTCCATCCATTCTGTCTGCATAAAGGCGAGATACAACCCACTTTGAAATTTACCAGCCTCTTCATGATCTAAAGACCACCGAGCCGTCTTTGCGGTAAAGAACCCTCGGGGCTCCATTTCGTCCGTAAGTGTATAATACTTCAGAGCATTAGTAAAATCTTTTTGAAGTAAGTATGTATAAGCCAGGTCATATAACGGATAAGCCCAGTTAGGGGCGAGCTCGCTTGCTTTCTTTAGTTTCTCAATGCTTTTATCATATTCACCGCTCCCTCCATGCTGTCTCGCCTCTTGGTGCAGCCGTTGTGCTTCTTCTGAAATATTCTTTGTTTCCATTACTTCCCAATTGTACTCACCAGTTGCTCCTTCCAAATCTTGCCTTGATAATTTATTCCCCTTCCCATCATTGAAGATGATATTTTCTGAGGCATCCTTTTTCCCATTAGAATCACAAGAGATGAGGAAAGATGTAAAAACTACAAGGAAAAGAAGGAATATATTTTTCATTGTTGTGAGGTAGTAAAAAATGATATGGTTCCCGAAAGCAATACAGCCTCTACCAGTCCTTCCCATCCCGGCAACCAGCCCGGTCCCCCTGTTGGAGTTTTTTCATCGTTTCTTTCTCCGCTTCTTCGGCAATACCGAGCTGACGTTCAGCTTCTTCGCGGCTCATCTTCGGCTGATTGCGGTTGGGGGCAGGTTCTCCGTTCTTGCCTGCTTGTTGCTGTTGCTGGTCTTTTTGATCTTGCGGGTTGCCTTGTTGTTGTTGCTCGTCTTGCTGTTGTTGCTGCTGATCGCTTTCACTTTGCTGATCGCTGTCGCCCTGCTGCGGGTTGCCCTGCCCCTGTTGCTGCTGATCTTGCTGTTGGTTTTGGTCCTGGGGGTCACCACTTTCGCCTTGTTGTTGTTCCTGCTGCTGTTGTTGCTGCAGGCGGCGAATGGCTTTGCTGAGGTTGTACTTTGTTTCCTTATCGTCAGGATTAATGCGAAGGCTCTGTTTATAGGCTTCTACACTTTCTTTATAGTTTTCCTGGCGGTACTGGGCATCGCCGAGGTTCCGGTAGGCACTGGAGGTGATGTTGGGGTCTTTGCTCAAGCTGGCGGCCTCCTCATATTTCTTGGCGGCTTCTTCGTAGTCTCCCCCTTCGTAGAGGGCGTTGCCGAGATTGTAGTTCCCCTTGGCCGAGTTCTCAGACTCGAGCGCACGGTTATACTCCGACTTCGCTTCCTCGAAGTTTTTGTCTTTGTAAGCCTTGTTCCCGCTGCGCAGGGCGCGATGGCTGGTTTGGGCTTCGGTGACGGTTAGGGTCGTCAGGCTAATGAGGAGGATGAGTAAGTAACGCATAATTTTCAGGTTGCAGGTTGCAGGTTGCAGGTTGCAGAATTAAGACAATGTCGCTACGCGACTAGGCCGTTGTTAAATTTCAAGTTCTGCAGCTCTTTTCCTGTCCTTTCGTCCGATGGCGAATTCAAACAGAAGCAGGAGCACCGCCGGAGCGAGGAACCAGTAGAAATAACTGTCGTACGTAGAAAAAGATTGGCTTTCAAATTCTTGTTTTTCGATCCGGTCAACTTTAGCCCGGATGGCTTCGGCCAGGTTTTTACTATCTCCAGACAGGGGGAAATAGCTGCCACCGCCAGCGGAGGCAATGGCTTCCAGCGTAGCGGGATCGGCGTTGGTCGTGGCTGGGCCGCCGCCGTTTTGGCGAACGTAGTCTTTGCGGCCGTTCGGCAAATCCAGCGGCATAAAGCTGCCCTCTTGTTTTCCGACACCGACGGTGTAGATCAGGAGGCCTGAATCGTTGGCGCGGCTGGCCGCCGCAGCGGCGGAACCATCGTGGTCTTCTCCGTCGGAGACGATGATGAGGGCGCGGTGGTTGGCGCTCTCATCTTCGTAGGCATCTTCGGCCCGGTCAATGGCTTCGCCGAGGTTGGTCCCCTGAGCGGAAATCTGATAAGGCCCTGCGGCAGAGATAACGGATTTAACGAAAGCATAGTCCGTCGTCAGCGGAGCCTGCATCAGGGAAGTACAAGTAAAGAGCTCCACACCGAGGTTATTGCCCACCAGCTCGTCCACCAGCGTAGTAGTGAAGTAGCGCGCCCGTTCCATCCGGCTAGGTTGTACGTCTTCGGCGAGCATGGAATTGGAGACATCGAGAGCGATGATCACATCAATGCCCCGGCGCTTCACCTCCTGCCGCTCAGCGGCCCACTGCGGGTTCGTCATCGCAATGGAGAGCAGCGGGATGGCGAGCAGGAGTAGGATAAATTTTGTCCACGGCAGTCGGCGGTTCATGCCCGGGGCCAGTTGCTCCATCATTTCCCGGTCGGCGAAGCGGTCCAGCGCCGCGCGGCGGCGGTTCCAATACCACAGAAACAGGCCGAGTAGAATCGGCACGGCCAGCAAGAGGTAGAGGTATTCGGGGTTTTGTAAACGGAACATTTAAGATGCGGGTTTCATGTTGCAGGTTGCAGGTTGCAGGTTGCAGGTTGCAGGTTGCAAGATACAGGTTTAAGTGGATTGCGAAAGAGGGTGCAAAAATCATCGAACGGCTTCTTTCAACGGTCCTTGCACCTGCGTCTGCGCCGAAAACTCAAGAAGCTACCGGCTACTACATCTCTCCCCTATTATATTTTTTTGCCTAAGGCTATTTGTTCATAGTTAATATCATTAACCACAAAATCATCAGACCCTATCTGTTCATAGCCATTCTTTTTATAGAAATTAATTGCTTTTACATTTTTGATGTAAGTTGAAAGCCAAACAGCCTCACACTTCCTATTTGTTGCTTCTGTCATTATTGCATTAAGCAATGTATGGCCGATTTTTTTAGAAGTAAAATCATTCAATACGTAGATTTTTTCAACTTGGCATGTGTTGCTCAAATTCAAGTGAGATGAGTGTTCATTGAATTTTAGCTTTGCAAAACCAACCGGAAGTTCATCTACTAATGCTAACAGATACTGTGTGTTCGGATCTTGAATTTGCCTCCTAGTCTTGGCTACTGAATACTCTGCATCACAATACGCAATCAAATCCTGTTTTTGGTCAAAGTAGATATCATGCGATTGGATATAAGTTACTCGTCCTAGCAAACTTAGACTTATTGCATCCAAAAGTGTTACCTCCCTGATTGTTACCATTTCTTTTTATTTTTCGAATGAAAAGAGTCACCTCAACTACTGAAGCCTAACCTTACTTCCCCCCCTTAATATCCTTAATGATCCCCATAATCGAAGGCGTCATTTCTTTGGGCATCGCAAAGGTGTCTCGCCGGTATTTCGCCCAGCTCTCCTCTTCGGCCAGCCGGTGATCTACCTCGCGGCGCAGGGCAACACAGAGATGCTTGAGGTGGCGGAACTTCTTAGAGATTTCCTCCAGAATACGCTGGCTCTCCTGCATGCTATTGCTCGGAAAAATATCAACCTGCAGCGCAATCTCCACCCGGCGAGCCTGCTTAGCGTAGAACCATTCCTGGATTTCCGCCAACGCGATACCACCGCGGTTCTCGGCGCTCCAGCAGAGAACATTGTACAGCTCAGCCACCTTGATGGCCGGTGCTTGTGCGCTTAACTTATAGATTAGCTCCGTGATGTTATCCTTCGGAGCCATCGCCAAGAAGGTCAGCAACTCCGCAAAAGTTTCTTCACCAAAAGCAACCTGCTCGTAGCCAGGGCGGCCTTCAATGACCATCAGGTCGTAGACTTTTTGTAACTGAGCGCGGGCTTGCTGGCGCATAAGATTGATCGTGTGATAGTGTGATAGATTCGCTACGCGGCTTCTTCGAAGTGACAGGCTACCGCTTGTAGTAGGTTGATAGTGTGATAGATTGATGGTGTGATAAGTGCGCTGTTTATATCGTTCGCAGTGCTTCGATTGCTCAACAAAGGCGAACAAGCGAAGCGCCGTGAGTAGCTTCTGCGGCAGCTCTATCAACCTACCCTCTATCACATCTATCAATCTATTTACGGTACCGTTCTTAACACCGTATACCGTAGAACAGTTTCTAGCAGTAGCAATCCCAGACCAATCAGTAAGAAACGCCCGAACTGCTCTTCGTACCGTTTAAAAACGGTGGTCTCAATCTCGGTCTTTTCAAGTTCGTCAATGTAGTCGTAGATGGATTCGAGTTCTTCCTGATCGCGAGCACGGAAGTAGCGGCCGTTGGTGGTCTCAGCGATATAGGCCAGGAGCTTATCGTCTACCGTACCCCGGGTCGGCTTAAAGGTATAACGCCCGCCGCCCAGGGGGCTACTGGGCATTAGGGTTTCCTGGCCACTACCCACGCCGATGGTGTAGACACGGATATCGAATTCCTTGGCCAGCTCAGCGGCCAACTCCGGGCTATGGTAGCCCTGGTTGTTCTCTCCGTCGGTGAGTAGGATGATGATTTTGCTGGCCACCTCACTGTCTTTGAGCCGGTTCACGGCCGTAGCCAAGCCCGTACCGATAGCCGTACCATCGGTGATTTCGCCCATTTCCAGCTCGGCGATGAAGCGATCGATGATGTCACGATCTACCGTCAGGGGAGATTTCGTGTAGGCCTCACCGGCGTAGACAACGAGGCCGATGCGGTCGAATTCGCGGCGAGCTACAAACTCACGGGCCACTTGTTTTGCTACCTCCAGGCGGTCGGGGACAAAGTCGGTTGCGCCCATACTCGTGGAAAGGTCCATCGTAAGGACAATGTCGATGCCCTCCGCCGTGACGGACTCCTCGCTAAGGTCTAGCCGGGGACGGGCCAGGGCGATGATCAGTGCAGAAAGGGCTGCGATGCGTAAAATGGGCAGAAACGGACGGATGGTACTCCGCCAGCTACTCAGCCCGGAGATCGATTTCGTGCTGGGCAGGCGCAGGGATACCTCCCGGTCGCGCGTCTTGCGGAAGCGCCAAAACCAAATCAGTGGCGGCACCACCAGCAAAGGCAGCAGCCACGGAAAGACGAACTCGAATTGATTCCACCAGCTTATCATTCTTCTTCGGTTGTCGGTTGTGGGTTGTGGGTTGTCGGTTGTCCGTCGTTGCCCTCTCCCCCGGCCCCTCTCCTCGGGAGAGGGG
>CAYPIM010000023.1:0-10322 GCA_964410795.1 uncultured Lewinella sp.
TTTGGGGCGACGGTGCGCAGGTGCAGGGCGAGGTTAATTGCTTTGCTCTACGGCTGAATGCTTTAATCGATAACGAATAACCAAAGACCTTGGAACTGGCACAAGAAAACGACCCAAGTGGGCTTCAAGACCGATTGATAAGCGATTACTGATCTGGTAGTTGAGGCCTGCTAACAAGTCCAGGTCGAAGTCGAATATGGTATTACTACGGAAGCGTTCAACAATGTTTTCTATCGATCCAACCTCCTCATTTAGTCCAGGAAACACCTGTGAAAACCGATAGCCCTTAAACTGTCTAATGCCAAATCGCCCCTGCAGACCAACATAAGGCCGCAGGCGTTTCCCCTTACGAAGGTGATAGTTGAAGTCAGTCATTAAGCCACCGTACGTCTCTTTTGTACCCCAGGAAGAGTAGTAGAAATTATTGGGGAGCCCGTCGGGGAAATGATCCGCTTTTTCCTCATCATTATAGGTAGGGAGGAAGAAAAAGCCAGCGGAAAATTCCAGTCGCTCGTCCAGTCGGTAATGGAAACGAATGCTTGCGAGTAGGTTATAAATCACTTGCTCCCGATCTACTCTGCGTTGAAGTTCGGGCTCTCTGTAATACAGTGTCTCGTCTCCCTCAATAGGAGATGTAGTTGCTAGCCGTGGGCTGGTGTTTATAACTGTACCCATTCTACGGGACAAGGTGTCATTAGCCGTTACGTAGGGAGTAAGGCTAAATTTTGAATTGATTTCTGGCTGGAGCGAAACACTCAAATACCACCCCTTGCCAAAAATGTCAACATCTTTTTTCTGGGCGAATAAGCAAACGGGGAAAAGGACAAATAGGATTAAAAAGCGGCGCATCTTGTGGTGTGTGTTTAGGTGAGTTGGGGCAAGTTAAGGACAAAGCTCCGGAAGGAACGTTTAGCGGAACAATACTGGAGGCAATCACAAAGTCCGGTAGCCTTCTCAACCGGAGTAATTGGTGCCCTGAAAAGGGTACGTCCTGCGAACGATGGGGTGGTCGAAGCCGAAGGCGGAGATCAGCCCATCGCGAATTGTAACGACCTTACGAATGCCCGTAACGAGCTAACCAGCGGACAGCCAGCCGGACAGCCCCCTGGACTGAAGGGAATTGTCCATTTTTATCCACTGGAGCAGTGTGGACCCCAATAATCTCCTCTCCTACAAGCGCCGCCGCACCTGCGCTCCTATCAAACCTGGTCCGGTAAACAGCCGGTTGGTGATGTCTAGCCCAACGGACCAAGCATCGCTGATCCGGTAAAGAAGGCCCGCTGTAGCGACAAAGTCCAACGAAACGTAACTCCTCTCTGATACGGGCGGGTTGGTGTTTAAAAAGAGCACCGTAGAGGTGTCTCCCGAGTAGGCACGGCCCAAGTTAATACGGGTGCTGTTTAAATTATAAAGATTCACCCCGAACCCAAAATAAGGATGCAGGCGTGCCTTGGCGAATAGATGATAGTTGCCCCGAAGCGTGATGCCGTACACCCGTAGCGTTGTTTCTTCGAGATTGTGGAGGAGGGGCACGAAAGTGTTCACTATTCCCCGTTGGGTAACCCTGTCTTCAGCACCGATGGTATAGCTCGCCTGATTGTAAAACAGACCGGCGGAGATGTCCAGCCCAATCCCGATCCGACGGTGGGCAGTAACGCTTGCTCCAAACCATAGGTTGGAGCTCGATGGCTCCGCCTTAAATCCAAAACTTGGCAAGCTGCTGAAGATGCGGGCTTGCCCGGCGATGTTAATGGTGTCAAAAGAGTTGAACGGTCGCTGACTTATTAGAAAATCATTAGGGTCCGCCTCCAGGCGGACGCCGTTCAGGAAGGGGCGCTTATGAAGATCAGGGGCAAAGCTTGCACTGATTTCCCACGTATTTTGGGGTTTGTCACCACTTTGGGCATGGAGGTTGATGCCTGCCAAGAGGCAGAATAATAGGGCTAAATAAGGCATGTTGATGGTGTTGATTAGTTTGTGTATAGAATGTTGTTTGGCTAAAAGAGGGTACAAGAAGGGTTGATTTTAACATGATTTCAGTAGCTAGCGATGTAAGGTTAAATTACTATTTTTAATTATTACAGCTCGGAATCTCTATAAAAAAGAGAGATTCCGACGTGCATTAACCGCGCAAACAACTGAGTTGGGTAATGGTAGCCGCTGAGGGAGTGGTGGCTAATCGTCATAGCCTCGGGACTGTCGATCATCTTTTCTCCGCAGATATTTTGTTTACTGGCAACTGATTCAACCTGGCTTTTACAACTCCCTTTGCACCTGCGCCCGCGCCACTAAACGCTGATTTGCCACTGCCAACACAACCTCAACGCCCGTAAAGTGTTACCTCAACACGCCCGGCCAACCCATTCATCGTCAATGAGCAGTAAGGATAAAAAAAAAGTATCCCTCCCCGAGGAACTAACTTCTGGCTACGGCCAGACCCAAACTGAAACGCTTGCCGTTCAGCACAAGCAGGAATCGTTGTACATCGGGATCCCTCGGGAAACTACACTGCAGGAAAAACGTGTTGCCCTAGTACCCAGCGGTGTGGCTAATTTATGCAGCCGCGGCCACCGGGTTTTGATCGAGACCAAGGCTGGTGCAGCCAGCAATTTTACCGATCACGGCTACAGCGAGAGCGGCGGAGAAATCGCATATTCCGCTCAGGAGGTCTATCGTAAAGCTCAGATCATCCTCAAAGTTGCTCCGCCAACGCTGGAGGAAATTGATATGATGCAGCCCAATACCGTGCTCATCAGCCCGCTGCAATTACCGACCATCAGTGCCGAATACCTCTACCGCTTAAAACATAAGCGCATCATTGCGGTAGCCATGGAGTACCTCCAGGATGAGGATGGCTGTTTCCCAATCGTTCGTATCATGAGCGAAATGGCGGGCATCTCCGCTATCCAGGCCGCTGCGCACTTACTTTCCTCCGCCCAGGGAGGCCCCGGTGTGCTGCTCGGCGGTGTTTCTGGTGTTCCGAGCGCCAAGGTGGTCATCCTCGGCGGTGGAGTAGTGGCTGAGTATGCCACCCGTGCAGCACTCGGCATGGGGGCCGAAGTTCGCATCTTCGACGATAATATCCATAAACTGATGCGCCTCCAAAGCAGCGTCGGCCGCCAGCTTTATACCAGCGCCATCAACCCGCTTTACCTGCGCCGTGAGCTGGTTACGGCCGAAGTGGTGATTGGTGCCATCCACGCCGAGCACGGCCGCACCCCCGTGGTCGTGAGCGAGGAAATGGTGAGTCAGATGCGCCCCGGATCCGTGATCATCGACGTGAGCATCGACCAGGGAGGTTGCTTCGCTACCAGCGAACTCACCAGCCTGGATAAACCCACCTTCGTGAAGCACGACGTGATCCACTGCTGTGTGCCTAACCTGGCCAGTAGGGTAGGGCGAACGGCCAGTATTGCGGTCAGTAACGTCCTTGTCCCGATGCTGCTGAAGGCAGACGGTGCGCGCTCTTTCGAGCACTTTATTCTGCGCCGGGCCGGCATGCGAAACGGCGTCTATACCTTCCGCGGTTGCCTCACGAACGATTACCTCGGTAAGCGGTTCGAGATGCGGTGCACGGACATCGATTTGTTGATGACGAGTGGGATGTAGAGAGAGGGTAGTGGGTAGTAAGTAGAAGGTAGTGCTGCCGCATATGGATGCTCGCTCCGCTCGTAACCTCACCCCCAGCCCCTCTCCATTGGAGAGGGGAGTATGGGACCGCTGCGGCACCGCCTTCACTAGACCGCAGTTTCGAACAAGTTTATTTTGAAGTGAGTATACATGCCCAACGGAGCGTTAACGCTCATGCATTGGTCGCTTCCCATCTGGTGAATCTTCTCTCGCTCTACGGATAAACAGTAAGGCGGAGCCGCAGCGTTGTTTAGCTCCCCTCTCCCTTGGACCTCGGAAGGAATGCGAAGCAATTCCTGTAGAAGCCGCAAAGCGAAAGGGGCCGGGGGTGAGGTTACGAGTGCAACGAGCATCCCAAACCTCCAATATGCGGCAGCACTACCCACTAAATTCTACCAACTACCCACTATCTTCGCCCCTCTGAATTTCGTAGAGCAAAACGAGCAGCCTCGTGCGGTAGCCCTATCAATCTACCCCCTATCACATCTATCAATCTATCCATGCTCCCCACCATCCGCAAAAACCTGCAAAACGCAATAGACCTCAAACAGCAACTGCTGTCTGACGAGGGAACCGTGAACCTAATTGCGGAAATGACCGAAGCCATCGTGCAAGCTTACCGCAACGGGCACAAAGTCTTCTTCTGCGGTAACGGCGGTTCAGCGGCGGATGCGCAACACCTGGCGGCGGAGCTCTCCGGGCGGTATTACTACGACCGGCCTGCGCTTTTTGCCGAAGCGCTGCACGTAAATACCTCCTACATCACGGCGGTGGCCAACGACTACTCGTTCGATGATGTGTACGCGCGTTGGATTACGGCCATCGGCCAGGAAGGTGATGTTTTGATCGCGATGTCTACTTCCGGCAATTCACCAAACGTGGTGAAAGCCGTTGCGCAGGCCAACGAAAACGGAATGGTAACCATCGGTTTTACCGGAGCGGACGGTGGTGCGTTGAAGGATACTTGCGACCTCGTACTCCGTGTGCCCTCCACTGATACTCCGCGTATTCAGGAATGCCACATGCACGTTGGTCACACGCTTTGCGAGATTGTGGAGGCTACTATTTTTCCCCGGTAATTTAACGCGGAGTTCAGCTAGAAGTGACTATGCTTGCTTGCTGTGCTAAGTGTTCTCTAGCATTCAGTATAAATGGTGGACTAAATGCTGAACGCCTTAAGATTAATGCTAATTAATCGACAAAAACTTACATTCAAACCCAGAGTTAATTAAAGAAAATGAACCGTCTACCCGTAACACTCACCGCTGCCGGTGAGCGCGCCCTCAAATCCGGCCATCCCTGGTTGTTCGACGGTGCGATAGCGAAGATCAAAGGCGAAGGCACGGCCGGAGACTTGGCGGTGATCTTCAGCTTCAAGAAGAATAAATTCATCGGTGTCGGACTTTACGACCCTGATTCACCGATCCGGATTCGGGTGTTGCACCAAGGCAGCCCGGCGCAGATCAATAACGATTTCTTTCGGGCGCGGACGCAGGATGCAAAGAAAGTTAGAGAAGCATTGCTCCAGACGGATACGAACGGATATCGCTTAGTGCACGGAGAGAACGATGGCTTTCCCGGCCTCGTCGTCGATGTCTACGCCAGCGTGGCCGTCATCAAAGTCTATTCTCCCGTCTGGTTCCCGTGGCTTGAAGGTTTGGTGCCCATCATCGTTGAAGCGGCAGAAGCGAAGACCGCCGTGTTTCGCTGTGCCCGCAACGTTGAAAAACCCGCTGCGGCCTTGGGTTTTACCGATGGGCAGGTCATTCACGGTGAGCTCAAAGACGAGGAGGTTGTTTTCCGGGAACACGGTTTATCTTTTGTCGCCAACGTAGTACAAGGCCACAAAACGGGGTTTTTCCTTGACCATCGCGCGAACCGTCGGCGCATAGGCCAGTACTCCGAAGGGCAAGACGTGCTTGATGTTTTCAGCTACGCCGGAGGCTTTAGCGTTCATGCACTCGGCGGCGGAGCCCGCCGCGTCGTCAGCCTCGACATCAGCGCCCCGGCCCTCGCCATGGCCCGCCGCAACGTTGCCCTGAACTTTAACGAAGACCGCCGCCACGAAACCCTGGCCGAAGACGCTTTCGTTTGCCTGGATCGGCTGGCGCAAAACGGAGATACCTTCGGCGTAGTCATCGTTGATCCACCCAGCTTCGCCAAGCGCGAAAAAGAAGTCTCCGGCGCCCTGGAGGCTTACCGCCGGATAAATAAGTTGGCCATTCCGCTGGTGGCACCCGGAGGGGTTTTGCTGGCCGCCTCCTGCTCCGCGCGCGTCTCCGCCGAAGATTTTTTTCGGGTAGTAGAAGGTGTTCTTAAAGCTTCCGGGCGCAAGTTCACCCTACTGAAAAAAACAAAGCATGATGATGATCACCCAATTGGTTTTCCGGAAGGAGCCTACTTGAAATCGGGATACTACCGACTGACTTAGGCAACCGGTAAGGCTTCGCATTATGGCAATAGCCGTTTTAAGAAAGGATGTGCAATAAACTTCGTCGACATAATAGGAGGGGAGGGGCAACACTAAAACATAATTAAAAGCACAATTCTGCAATTTATGATACACATGCCACAGCCTGAGTTAAAACCTGGCCCTTAGTCTTTTCGTACCTTGTCCCTTCAGATTACTCCTTCCGGTTTTATGCGCTTACATGTCATCACGCCCGCTCTCAACGAAGCGGAAAACTTACGGTCTCTCCTCCCGATATTGCTCTCTGAATTACCTGCTGGCAGCCGGGTGACCATCGCTGACGGTGGTAGTACGGACGATACCGTGAAGGTGCTTCGTAAGTTTCCAACGGTAAGGCACCTTATTTGCAACCGCTGTGGTCGCGCTCAGCAAATGAATGAGGCTGCCCAGCTGGACCAGGCTGATTTTGATGCCGTCTACTTCATTCACGCAGATACCCGCCCGCCGAAGGGCTTTTACAAAGACATAAAGCAAGCCATTGAAGAGGGCTACCCCGTAGGTTGCTACCGTTTTAAGTTTGATATGTGGCACCCGCTGCTCTGGATCAACGCTTACTGCACCCGCTTCAATGGCTTGGCCTGCCGTGGGGGAGACCAGTCGCTCTACCTCGCCATGGATACTTTCCGTGATCTTGATGGTTTCCGCGACATGAAAATTATGGAAGACTACGATATCATCGAACGCATCTGGGAACGCAAAATTCCCTTTCGCGTTATTCCCCGCTCCGTCACCGTCTCCGCGCGGAAGTACCGTGCCAACAGCTATTACCGGGTACAAATGGCCAACTTCCAAGTCTTCCGGATGTATAAAGCTGGCGCACCGGAGGAAGAGATGATCAGTCGCTACCGGGCCATGCTGAAACCATGGTAGTTGCTCAAGGACGTCGTCTAAATACCTTGCTGGGTCCGCTACACAGCTACTTCTTGCCTTTGGTGCTCAGCCGAAGCTTTGAGAAAAGACCAAAATACTGGTCTCATTCCACTTACCTTACGCTTCACACACAAGGAGGTAGTTGAGCCCCACTTGTAGCAACATACTAGATATGAGGGGTAAAATGTAATCAATTAGATTAATTTATTCAAATAAATAAACTATTTGATGCTATAGTGCGTTTCTTTAATGTACATTACTTTCACAACCAATCCCGTAAGGATTTAGCCATACTAACCTGGGCTAGATAGAAGCGTTAGCTTCGGACGAAATCCCAGGCCTCCAAGTCAAGCCCACTTAGGGTGGGGCGCTCAGCGCCACCAAAACCATAAGCAATGATCGAGCACATCGACGCCACCAAAGTCCTCTTCCTGGATATCGAGACCGTTAGCGGCCGCGCCTCCTATTCTGATCTCGACGAAAACTTCCAGTACCTCTGGGGCCTCAAAGCCCCTGGCGTACTTAAACGCTACGGCGAAGAACTAACAGAAGAAGAAAACGCGGACAGCTATATTGACAAAGCAGCCATCTACGCTGAGTTTGGAAAGATCGTCTGCATCAGCGTTGGGGCTGTTTATCGGGATAAGGACAAACGCCTGAAAATTCGGCTGAAATCTTTTGCAAACCGCGATGAAAAAATTCTTTTGGAAGAATTCAAAGGGATGCTGGATCAGTACTACGGCGACGTCAATCGGCAGTTTATCTGTGGTCACAACATCAAAGAATTCGATGTGCCTTATATGTGTCGTCGTTTCATCGTCAATCAGCTTCCTCTGCCGAAAATGCTAGACATTGCCGGTAAAAAGCCTTGGGAAACCAAGCATCTTCTGGATACGATGACCCTCTGGAAATTTGGAGACTACAAATCTTACACCTCCCTAAAGCTCCTCGCCGGAGTTCTTGGCTTCCCTACCCCCAAGGACGATATCGACGGCAGCCAAGTGGGCCGCGTCTTCTGGGAAGACGATGACCTGGAGCGCATTGCGACCTACTGTGAGAAAGACGTACTAGCTACCGCTCAGCTTTTCTTCCGCTACCAGCTTAAGCCATTACTGGAAGAAGACCAGGTGCAGGTGGCGGAGTGAGGTTTAGATTGATAGATATGATAGTGGGTAGATTGATAGAGCTACCGCAAGTACCGTTCGCAGCGCTTCGCTTACTCACCTGCGGCGAACAAGCGAAGCGACGTGAGTGGTAGCAGCGGCAGCTCTATCAATCTACTAAACTATCACATCTATCAATCTATCAACGCGCCAGCCTGCCCTCCAGCGCCCGATGCCACCTATCCAATGGTACCACCCGATACTCATACTTCACCGCAGTGTCCGCCGCAGTATCGTAATAATGTAAGCGGTGGCAACCCTGACCGTAGGGCGTTTTGTGCAGCAAGGTTAGTGGCGTTGACGCGCTAGAGCGATAGACGGCATAATAGTGTGGCAATTCCTCTTTCGGTAGTTTCTTATTGACTTCCCACACTAGTAACGTTCCTTTTTCAGTACGCTTGGGTTTATAGACCTTGACCTTTTGGGCGACTAAGGGCTTAGGCGCAACCCGCTCGGGTAAAAGTGCTGGTGTTGGGAAGACGTCGGCCATCCGCTGGGCGAGCCCCGAAGGATTGAGTAGAATGGACTTCGTGCTGAAAAAAACGCTACCGCTCATGGCCGGGAGGCGACGGTTATAAGCAACCTGTGTTGGTATTTCCTCCAGAGTGTTCCAGGCTTCAGGATCTGCGGCGTCAGTGCCTACTTTGTAGGCGGCGTGCCCGGCGTAGAGTGTTGTTTTAGCGGGTGTGTTGGCGGCCCACCAGTCTGCCAGCACTCGGTAGCTGGCGGGGGCATAGTCCATACTCCAGTACAGTTGAGGTAGTAGGTAATCGACCGTTCCATTATTGGCCCAGTGCAGCGCGTCGCCGAAGAGATCATCGTAGCTGCTCACCGATGCACGGGTCGCACTACCCCGAACGGGATCCTGGCTTTGGTTGCGCCATACGCCGAAAGGGCTGATCCCGAAATGTACCCATGGTTTTTTGGCTTTGATGCGGCGGTGGGTTTCGGCGACGAAAGTATTCACGTTGCTGCGCCGCCAGTCGGCCAGTTGCTGGCTGCGGCCGTAGCGGGCAAAAGTTTCCTGATCGGGGAACGGCTGGCCAGCAGCGGGGTAGGGGTAGAAGTAATCGTCGAAGTGGACCCCGTCGAGGTCGTAGTTGGCGATGAGTTCATCGATCACTTCGCCAAGATGGGCGCGTACTTCGGGCAGGCCGGGGTCCAGGTACCTACGGCCGTTGTAGGCGCGGCACCATTCCGGATGGGTGTTCAGCAGGTGGTTGGGAGCTTTGTCCAGGCTATCCATTGTCATTGCCACACGGTAGGGGTTTACCCAAGCGTGGAGCTCAATGCCTTGGGCGTGAGCGGTTTTGATCATGTAGGCTAGGGGATCGAAATTACTGACGGGAGCCTTTCCCTGCACACCGGTGAGCCACTCACTCCAGGGAGCAAGCTTACTTGGGTAGATCGCATCTCCCGCCGGACGAACCTGAACGAAGATGGCGTTCATCCCCGCTTGCCGTAGGCGATAGAGCTGGCTCTTAAAGTCGGCTTGCAAGGTCGCAGCACTGGGGGTGGGCGTTTGTGGGTAGTCTATATTCAGGACCGTGGCCATCCAGACACCGCGGAGTTCACGGTCAGCAGTTTGGGCGAGGCCGCAGGTGCAAAGAAAGCTTACTAAGAGCAGGGTGAGGAGGCATCGTTGCCGGAGTAAAGTGTCTTCCATGCGCCGAAGTACCGACAAATATTTAACATTTACTCAATAGAGCTCCTACTGTATAGTTGGGGTGACAATCATTTGTTAGCTTTGGCAGCGAAACTATCGAATCTTTTACCGTCAACTCGAATTATGAAAACCAACTTTACCTACTTGCTCCTCTTGCTAATGCTGGGGGCTGCCACCACAATTTCGGCCCAGGCCGATGGCAAAATTGCCCTTGATTACCTGCAGAAAGAATATGCCTCCTTCGGCCTGGAGGCGACCGATGTCGATGATCTGCGAATTACGGATAACTACGCCAGCCCCAGCGGTACCCGCCACATCTACCTGGTACAAGAATTACATGGCCTGCCGATCCTCAATGCCCAGGCTTCTCTTCACTTCCGGGGAAATAAACTTGTGCACCGTACGAGCGATCTCGCAACCGGCCTTGCCCTTGTCCCCGCCCCCGCACCTGCGTTGAGCGCCCAAACAGCCATTGGTTTTGCGGTGAATGAGGTTACGCCTGCCTTCGGAACCCCCATCGCTG
>CAYPIM010000023.1:10422-44658 GCA_964410795.1 uncultured Lewinella sp.
GCCATTGGTTTTGCGGTGAATGAGGTTACGCCTGCCTTCGGAACCCCCATCGCTGCGGGAGTGGATGATGACGAAGCTCTCTTCAACTGGCCCGCTGTTAGCCCAAAGCCCATCCGGGTTAATTCCGGCTACTACATCACCAAAACCGGGCCACGTCTGGCTTATACAGTACTGATTAATCGCCACGCGGCCCATTCCGATGTCTGGTACATCGTGGTTGATGCCGAGAACGGTGATGTTCTGGAACAGGCTAACCAAGTAACAAAATGTAGTTTCGATGGTCCAAATCATAAGCACAACTACGACAATGCCTGCGCCAATGTAACCACAAAAGCACTGCCCATAAGTGAGCAGATCTTTGAAAGCGCAGTAGTCGCTGAGGAGAGTAGTTATATGGTATTCCCGTTTGGAGAGGAATCTCCACTGCACGGTGAGCGCAGCCTGGAAAAAAGCCCTTCTGACGCGGAAGCTTCCCCTTTTGGCTGGCACGATACCAATGGCCAGGACGGACCTGAATTCACCATCACCCGGGGGAATAACGCCTGGTCTTACCCCGATCGGGACGGTAATGACGTACCTGATACGGATGTTGTTGCCGAGGGCGGTGATACCTTGAAATTCGATGAGTTTTACGAAGATGATATCGATCCGGATTCCATCGTTAAGGCAGCACTAGTTCAAACTTTTTATACAACTAGCATCCTACACGATTGGCTTTACCACGCTGGTTTTGACGAAGCCGCTGGCAATTTTCAGCGTGAAAACTATTCAGGCGATGGCATCGATAGAGACGAGGCCAGGGTAGAAGTACAAGACGGCGGCGCAACAAATAATGCTACCTTTTTTACTCCTTCTGACGGTAGCTCAGGCATCATGCAGATGTTCATTTGGAGTATTCGCGAAATAGAAGTGCTCGAACCTGCATCGCTTGCAGGTGTGTTGACTGTAGGCCTTGCAGGATTTGGTGGTATAGGAACACTTACCGCGAAAATAGTTCCCGGAATGGATGATTCCGCTAATCCGGATGAGGGTTGTGATGATTTGGTGAACCCAGAAACATTGGCGGGTAATATTGCCCTGATCAACCGTGGTACATGTTTTTTTGAGCAAAAAGTTTTTAACGCCCAGGAGGCGGGGGCCGTTGCGGTTATCATTTGTAATAACGTGGCCGACCCAGTTAGAATTGATATGGGAGAACCCGATGATGTAGACCTTTTTGACGTCACCATCCCCTCGGTAATGCTGAGTATGGCGGATTGTGTTCCATTGCGTGCCGGAATTGCAAACGGAGAGGAGATAAACGTAATCTTTAGGACGCGCGATGGTGATTTCGATAATGGCATCGTTGCGCATGAACTTGGACATGGAGTATCAAACCGCCTTGTTGGTGGACCAGGCAATACTATCTGTCTGAGAAACGACGAGCAGATGGGCGAGGGCTGGTCGGACTTTTTTGCGCTGGCTTCTACGCCCCGTACCAATGAAGCTGAACCAGATGGTACGGAGCCCCGGGGAATTGGAAACTTTGTCCTGAAACAAGGTATTCTTGGCGGAGGAATCCGCAACCAGCGCTATTCCACGGACATGTCCGTAAACACCCATACTTACGATAATGTAATCTTTAGTGGTACCGCGCCACACCCCCTCGGTGAGATTTGGAACACCATGCTCTGGGATCTCTACTGGGCTATGGTGGAAGAATACGGCTACGATGATGACCTTATTAATGGAACCGGTGGCAATAACCTCGCGGTTCAGTTGGTCGTGGAAGGCTTAAAGTTTACCAAATGTAACCCTGGCTTTGTGGATGGCCGTGACGGCATCCTCGCCGCAGACTTTGACCTCAACGACGGCGCCAACCAGTGCCTGATCTGGAAAGTATTTGCCCGCCGGGGCCTGGGCTTCTCCGCCCGTCAGGGAGAAACCAATAGCCGTACGGATGGCAGAGAAGCCTTTGATCTCAGTCCCACTTGCCCTGGTGGAATCGGGCTGACGAAAACCGTTGATGAAAACACCATCAACGCCGGCGAGGGGGTTACTTACACATTGACGATACCCAACGCACGTACCGAAGCCACGGAAAACGTAGTTATTACCGATATCGTTCCTGCGGGGCTAACTGTAGATATGGGCTCCGTCCGTGGCGTAGAGGACTTCTCCATTGATGGCCAGACGATCACCTTCAACATCGGAACATTGGACGCCGAAGAAGAAAAAACCATCCGTTATTCGGTCTCCTCTGATCCAACCATAGGGTCTAGTACTACCTTCTATGATGGGGCCGAAGACAGTGATGATAACTGGTTCTCCCTTAGCCAGAACACCGATCCGGAAATAGAAGAATTTTTCTGGGAACAGGTAGATACTACCCCTTACCTGGGCGATTTTGCTTTCTATGTAGTCAACGTCGCTACCGCACAGGATCAAGTCTTGCGATCAGCAGAAGCCTTCACAATTACCGGAGAACAGCCTGTACTTCGTTTCTTCACGAAGTACGAAACCGAAATTGGCTGGGATGCCGGCATCGTGGAAGTAAGCACCGACGAAACCAACTGGCAGCGAGTAGAAGACAAGCTCGTTCGTGGAAGCTACCGTGGAAGTATTAGTCCTAATGGCGCAGAAGCCCTCCAGGGTACGACCGCTTTCTGGGGGAATAGTGCGGACGAGCCAGATGCCAACGACCGTGACTACCGTGAGATCATCATCGATATGGGCGACTTTGTTGGCCAGGATGTCTTTGTACGCTACCGCTTTGTTTCTGATGCTGCCGTTAGTGGCCGTGGATGGTGGATCGATGAAATTCAGATGCTCGACGCAGAAAACTACGAGAGCACCGCCACCCTGACTTCTGATAGCGGCGATAACCTAACCGCAGAAGTAGGTAACTACGGGGTACTGGTCCTCAATGCCATCATTGATGACGTGAACGACCCTGCCCTGGGCGAAACCAAGGTGAACGTTTACCCCAACCCCGCCGAAGACTTTGTGACGGTAAAGGTTACCACTGAGCGCGCTGGCTCCGCCACCGTTCAACTCATGACCATCGACGGGCGCACACTGCGCAACGAACAACTGACCTTGACCGCCGGTGGCGGCCAAACTACCCTGAATACCGCTGACCTGCCCGCAGGCATGTACGTAGTGCAGGTAACCGGTGCAAACCGAGTTAGTACGACTAAGGTTACGATTAACTAAGGCTCTGTCCGGTCCGAAGCTCACTCCGTGAGCGAGCGGACGATGTGCCCTCCGAGCACGAGATTTGTCTTTTGACTCTGCCAATTCGAGACAGCTTTACCGAAAGTCGGTAAAGCTGTCTCGCTTTTTTATGAGCAAATGAAGTATCGCAGCCGGAGGATACTCCGACCGCTCGCACACGGAGTGTGCTTCGACCAGGTAAACTAGCCAAGTACCCGGTGCCCACCATCCGTGACCACCACATTATCCTCCAGCCGGATACCGCCAAAATCGCGGTAAGCATCCAGGGCGGAGAAGTTGATGAAGTCGGCGCAGGTACCGTCTGCCGCCCAACGATCGATTAGTGCGGGGATGAAGTAAATACCGGGCTCAACGGTGAGGGCATAGCCCGCCCGAAGCTCCTTACCGAGTCGGAGACTACGGGTACCGAACTGGGTGCTGCGCTTTACTTTGTCGTCGTAGCCGACGAGGTCTTCGCCCAGGTCCTCCATGTCGTGAACGTCGAGGCCGATCATATGCCCAAGGCCGTGGGGCATGAAGAGGGCATGAGCGCCAGCGGCTACGGCTTCGTCTACATCACCCTTCATCAGGCCGAGGTTTTTAAGGCCGGAGGCAATGATGCGTCCGGCGTCAAGATGGACAGATTGGTAGGTTATGCCAGGGCGGAGCGCGGCGGTGCAGTCCGTCAGGGCCTTCTGTACAATGTCGTGAACAGCTTGCTGCTTAGCAGTCATATCGGCTCCGACGGAGAAGGTACGGGTGATGTCTCCGGCATAGCCGGAGGTGGCTTCGGCTCCGGCATCGATAAGAAGGAGGTCGCCTTTTTTCAGGACATTACCGTGGTAGTGGTTGTGAAGGACGTGTCCGTTGCGGGTAACGATGGCGGGGTAGGAAAGGCGACCGTTGGCGGAGATGGCGATACCCTCGATGAGGCCGGCGACTTCAGCCTCGAGCTGCCCCGGCGCAGCATGCGCCCGCGCGGCGGCGTGCATCTTCATGCTGGTCTTTACGGCAAGGTCCATCTGCGCCAGCTCTGCGTTAGACTTTACGGACCGGAGGCTGATCACGGCTCTCGTAAGACCTTCGTCTGCACCAGCGCCCGCGCCAACATGATTGTTTAGAAAAGCCTTGCGTTCTGCACGGTAAGGCGGTAGAAAACGGACGTCTTTCGCGTGCTTTTTTAGTAGTTCAGACAGCTCTGCGGCGGTACCTCCGCGCTCCGCGCCAATGCGCTCCGCGAGTTCCTTAATGCTAGGTTGATCACCCATCCAGACGACGTGATCGAGGCTAATGTCATCGCCCCACAGGCGGCTTGCGCCCGTCTTGCCGTCAATGGTCAGCGTGAGGTCGGGGATATTGTGTCCGGCAAAGTAGCGGAAATTACTGTCCTGACGGAAGGGGTAAGTATTGTCCGTATAGTTCATTGGCGCCTCGCGGTTGCCGGGAAGGAAGATAAGACCGGAGGGAACGAGCGCCACTAAATCATGACGGCGCTGTTGGTAGGTTTTGGCTGAGAACATGGGGCGAAGATAGTAAAGGGGGAAGGGATGAAGCTAGCGCAAGTAGTAAAGGTTGAAGGGAGGAAATGAGTAAGGGGATACGGCAAGCACCTTGCGCAGCGCTATGAAAATTCTCGATTCTCGATTAGTGATTCTCGATTCTTGATTTAGCTACCGCAAGCACCGTTCACTGCGCTTGCTCACCTAGGGCGAACAAGTGTAGCGTAGTGAGAGACAACAGCGGTAGCCCCTTTATTCCTTTTCCCTTTTACTCCCTTAATTAATCACCTGCCGGCGGAGCTCAAAGTTCTTACCCAAATAGACCTTTCTTACCATTTCGTCCGCCGCTAATTCCTCAGCGGTACCGGCCTTAAGGATGGCGCCTTCAAACATGAGGTAAGCTCGGTCGGTGATGTTGAGGGTGGCCTGTACGTCGTGGTCAGTGATTAGGATGCCGATGTTCTTGGTCCGGAGTTTAGCGACGATGCTCTGAATGTCTTCCACCGCGATGGGGTCGATGCCTGCAAAAGGCTCATCGAGCAGTATGAAGCTAGGGTCGGTAGCCAGAGCGCGGGCAATTTCCGTACGGCGGCGTTCGCCGCCGGATAAGGTGTCTCCATTACTACGACGGACTTTTTCCAGGCTGAACTCCTCGATCAGGTCTTCCAACTTTGTTTCGCGTTCGGCCTTGTTGAGGTTGGTCATTTCCAGTACGGCGTAGATGTTGTCCTCTACGGCGAGCTTACGGAAAACCGAAGCCTCCTGCGGCAGATACCCGATACCCAACTGCGCTCGTTTGTACATCGGCATTTTGGTGATGTCCTGCTCGTCCAGAAAAACATTGCCCTGGTTGGGTTTAATGAAACCGACCGTCATGTAAAAGGTCGTCGTCTTGCCCGCACCGTTGGGGCCGAGGAGACCTACAATTTCTCCACGGTCTACGTAGAGGGAAACGTCTTTTACTACCGTTCGGGAACCGTATTTTTTGTAGAGGTTTTTACTGCTTAGACGCACTGGGAGAGGATTGATGGATTAGTAGATTGATAGATTTATAGGGCTACCGCTTTTGGATACTCGCTTCGCTCGTAACCTAACTCCTGGCCTCTCTACCGTGGACCTCGAAAGGAATGCAAAGCAATTCCTGTAGAAGCCGCGAAGCGAAAGGGGCCGGGGGGGAGGTTACCTTTGTAGTCGACAAATTTAAGCAGATAAATACGAGCGCGGCACGCGCGTTGCGAGCACCCATTTACGGCAGCTCTATAAATCTATCTCCTATCACACTATCAATCTAACAAAGGAACGACGACCTCAATCTCAGATCCGTTCCGTACCACCCTGAACTTTAACGTTTCGCCAACACGGGCACGACCGATGAATTCGGTGAGTTCGGGTAGGTCCCTGATGGTTCGCTTACCGACGCGGATAATCAGGTCGTCTATCCTGAGCCCGGCGGCAGCGGCAGAACCATCCTCGAAAATAGCATCGATGACGACACCTTCGGTACGGTTTTTCAAACCTAAGCGTTGTTGGTCGGAACTGGTGAAAGTTGAGATTTCTACACCGAGAAAGGCGCGGCGGTAGCTGCCGTAGGCGATGATGTCGTCGGCCACGCGCTGAACCAGGTTACTGGGAATAGCGAAGCTGTAACCTTGGAATTTTCCGGTCTGAGAAGCGATGGCAGTATTGATACCAGCCAGTTTCCCGTTGGCGTTGACCAGTGCACCGCCCGAGTTGCCAGGGTTAACAGCGGCATCGGTTTGTAAGAAACTTTCGATGGCGTCGAGGTCGGATAGCAAATTGATACTGCGGCCCCGGGCGCTAATGATGCCGGCGGTGACCGTGCTGGTGAGCCCAAAAGGATTGCCTACGGCGAGCACCCAGGCACCAGGTTCTACGTCGTCGGAATCGGCAAGTTTCAGGAAAGGCAGGTTCTTGCCTTCAATACGCAGCACCGCCAGGTCAGACTTTGGGTCTTCGCCTACGAGGCTGGCGGGAAATACCTTTCGGTCGGAGGTGGTGACGGTAATATCCGTCGCACCCGCCACCACGTGATGGTTGGTGATGATGTAGCCATTGGAAGTGTAGATGACGCCGGAGCCCTCACCGTCGCGCAGCCTCCGGGTGCGCTCCTTTTCGCTGAAAAGGGCCTTCACGGCCTCCCGCTGTCGCCCTTTGGTGTAGGCTTTGATGTGCACCACGGCGGGGATGGCCAGGCGGGCTGCCGGGCGTAGATCAATCGGGGTGACTAATGATTCAATGGCGTTGCTTCCTTCCGCTACCAATACGGGCGCGGCCGCAGGTGCCGGGGAAGGTTGAAGGGCAAGGGTAGGCGGACCATCAATTAAGCTAAGGACCAATGCCGCAGCTGCAATGCCACCGATTAATGCCGCCAGGAAAAGGTAAATGAATTGTTTCATTGAAACGCTTAAGATTCAATGATATAAACGGCAGGTTACCGTTCGGGTTGTGTCAGAAGAGAACTGTTGAGGCTAATAGCCAGAATACACGACGGACCGCTGGGCTTTCGAAAGCCAGCGGTCCGTTGTGTATTCTATTGGATCGTTTGAAAAAAGTGTTTACTGCTTGACAATGCGCTTAACCAGTGGAGGCTCACCATTATCGAACTGTAAACGAATAAAGTAAATGCCGTTTACCTGATTGGAGAGATCGTACTGGAATTTCCCCGTTTGCTCTTTGGTGCCTACGGTGGTGGTGGAGATTACCCGCCCGTTTATGTCCGCCAGAGAGAAACTTGCCGTTGATCCTTCTTCTGGGGAGTAGTTTACCGTTACGAGATCGCGGGTAGGGTTGGGGCCTGCAGTGAAGAAGCTGGCTTTGTTGGTTATGTCTGCTTCAGGGCTGTTGAGCATGTTTTCGCATGGCAGTAAATGGTTTAAGAAGAAAGACTTACAAGCAATGTTATTACTAACGTCTAGCTCCCTAAGAGGGTTTCTGTTTTGAGCCTCAAAACACATTTCGTAACTGCCCATAGGCTGAAACGAGCTGATCTTAACCGAAAAGTTAAAATAGCGCCTTCCTCCGGCTGGTATTGAAGGTATTTGGTTAGTGCCACTCCTGGGATCCAGTTGTAAACGAGTTATCTGGCCTGTAGCTAGGTTTCGTATGAAAGGACTAATAACGGAAGGTTCCGTTGCTTCACATCCATCGTCATTACGAATCCACCCCCCAACTCGTGTAGTCATTCGCCTCCAAGGGCCTTGATAATCGCAGATGCCACCGTTTTCATTCCAGGTGTGCCTGAATTTTAGATCTTCCGTTGCAGAGTCAAAAAATAGGAACGCTTGCTCTCGTGGCTCCATAAGATTGAATGAGTCTGTATAAGCGATGAAAAACAAGCCATTTGGATGACAAGAATAGTCTGGTTGTGGGAATTCGATAGTTACACTAGAAGCCGAACCCGAGGCGTAGGCCGTCCCGGATTCAACAAAGTAGTCGTCAGCACTTTTTATTGGGTCCGTTGAAATGAAAATACTTACAGGATCACCGGATAAACCGGTGTTTCCCGAAATTCGAACCGTTAAGCTCACGGTCCCTCCCGGATTAGTCTGGTTTTTAGGCGATTGGAGTTGATCGATACTGATAATGTTTAGCCCCTGAGCCGAAAGGCCACTGAAAAATAAGAGGCTGAGTAAAGCAAGGAAAAGTAATTTGTAGCGTAAAGCCATTGGTGTTTTAATTTAAGAGTTAATAAGGTGAATGAAAACTGAAAAGCGTATGCATTACGCTTGTACAGCGGTATTGAATATAATGACGCATATTGAATTTTCTCACGCTTTAAGCCAAGCACGAAAAATATCTACAAGCTTGTAAGTTCTGTGTTAATTAGGATAAAACGAATCCAATAGAAGTCAAAATAGGTGGCTACAATATTACAAAATGTTTTTAATGTTTTGCCAAGCTGTTGGGTGTTTTTTGAATTCCCCTCTCCAGTAAGTCTTGTTTCAGGCTTAACGGAGCGGAGCCAGAAAACATACAGTAACGTAAGATTACAAAGATGTAAACGGCCATTAGTGACTCCCGCCTCCAATACTCCCGACCCTCTTCTCCTACAGTACCTTAATATCAAAAGACATCTCATAAGTTTCGTTCCCCGCCAGCTCGATGATGCCTTCCTTGTTTTTGAAAACGCCGTCGGAATCCTCGAAGTCCGCCAGGCCGATCCAGGGCTCGATACAGACGAAATCTCCGTTGGGCTTTGCCCATACACCCAGGTGCGTCCAACCGGCATAATCAACCTTTAGCAACGGGCCGTTAATTTTGCTTTCCAGTATTACGCTACGGGAGTTCAGGTCGCGGAAAACGAGTGCGTCGTTGTCAAACAGCTCGTGGCTGAGGGGGAGGATGTTGCCCTTCGTCCACGGAACGGAGCGGGTTTTCTCCGTTAGGGTGCCGTCTTTTTTAACGATATGAGAGGCGGAGTCTTCGTCGTGCTCGAAGCGGAGGAAGTGCGCGTCGTACGGGTCGTGGTCATGCAGTGGAACGCGGAAGGCTGGGTGGCCGCCGAGGCAGAAATACATTGGCTTGTCGCTCTTGTTTTGAATCTCATGGTACACAATCACGTGCTCGTTGCGGACGCGGTAGGTGATTCGGAAATCAAAATCATAGGGGTACTGCTCCTTGGTTTTCTCGCTTGAGCACAATCGGAAGGTGATCCGGTCTTCAGACTGAGAATACAGCTCGAGGTCTTCATTGTTCCGGACAATGCCGTGCTTCGTGATGGCGTACTGCTTGCCGTCAATCTCGGTTGTTTCGTTCTTTAGCTTTCCAATAATGGGGAAGAGTACGGGGGCATGACTACCCCATACGGCGGGGTCGGCCTGCCAAATATATTCTTTCCCCGAATCGAGGTTAACGAGACTAGAGAGTTCTGCGCCGATCTGATCTACTGAGATACGGAGACGATGGTTTTGTACGGAGTGGCGCATGTTACCTAAGGCTTGGTTTGTTGGTGTTAACGCACAAAGGGCCAAAATGTCAAATCAGCGGGCTATCTTTCGGATATTACCCTGAAGTTATCCCGATTTGCGCGTATTCGCACGTTTGATTTTGCTGGTTTTGCTGAGTTGCTACTTCGCGCCCAGTCGAAGCGCCCTCCGGGCGCGAGCGGTGCTCGCACTCTCCGAGTGCGAGGCTGGGTTGAAGGGGCGCTCTGCGCTTTTTTGGGGATCACAGAGTTACACGGAGGCAACACAGAGTTACACGGAGTTGCTGTCGTTGGAGGGCGGTGCTATTTCTCGCCCGGAGGGTGCTCAGTCCGCTCGCAGCCACAGGCTGCTTCGACCGGGCTCAGGTTTCTACAAGCATTCTGTGACCGTTGTTTTGCCAGATAAGGTTCGGTATACACTAGATGGGAGTACGCCGACGAAAGCCTCCCCGCTTTCTGACGCAGAAATAACCATCGCTCAAACCACCGTAGTTCGCTACGCCGAATTTGACGCGGACGGGAATCGAATAAGCCCAGTTGAGGGGGCTACCTATTTCATTGGCGAGCCTGACAGCCGTCTGTTTACCCTAAGCGTAGGCATCGACCCCTGGCGACTCTTCGACCGGGCTAACGGCTGGTTTAAACCTGGCCACGGTGCCGACCCTGGCCACTGGAAACAACCAGGAGCAAACTGGTGGACCAAGCGGGAACATCCCGCTCACCTGGACCTCATCGAACCCGACAAAGAAACAAAGTCCGCTCACAACGGAAAGTGTGTCTTTAGCGGCACCACCGGCTTCCGGATGTTTGGAGGGATGAGCCGCCTGCACCCGCAAAAATCCTTCTCGATCTCGGCTCGGGAACGGTACGGGCAGAAGCGCATAAAGCATAAGCTCTTCGGGAAGGAGGAGGGTAAGTCCTTCAAGTTTCTTGTTGCGCGTAATGCGGGGTCCGATTGGAACCGCTCCTACATCCGCGACGTGCTTCTGACCGATCTGTTACAAGACGAGAGTTGGGAGCTGGAACACCAGGCGGGGCGGCCCGTCCAGGTTTACATCAATGGCGTTTACTGGGGCATCTACCACTTGCGGGAAAAGATCAATGCTCGCTTTCTTGCGGACCGCCACCCGGAGATAGATAAAGATAAACTGGACCTGATAGAGCACGAACAAACCGTGAAGCAAGGCGGTATCGGGGATTACCAAAAGCTCCGCACCTTTGTTGAAACCAAAGACCTGAACGATGCTGCGAATTACCGCCACCTCGGTACGCTGATGGACATCGATAACTACCAACGTCTTCAGATCGCTCAGACCTACTTTGATAACCGTGATGCTGGGGGCAACATCCGCTACTGGAAACCGAAAGCCCCAGGAGCACGTTGGCGCTGGATTTTGTACGACGTAGACCAGGGCTTCGGCCTTCATCAGGAGGAAGGCTACAAACGCAACAGCCTCGAATTCTACACAGAAGCCAATGGCCCGGCCTGGCCAAATCCACCATGGAGCACGCTCTTTCAGCGCAAGCTCTTGGCTAACCCGGAGTACCGCCGCTACTTCGTGAACCGGACGCTGGACTATCTGCATTCAGACTTTGCTCCGGTCACTGTAGCTGCTGCTATCGAGCGCAGGGTGGCGGGCCTGGAGCAGGATATGCCCCGACAGTTTGCACGGTGGCAAGGAAAGGAAAAGAACTGGCATTACCACCTCGACCGGCTCCGTACTTTCGGCCAGGAACGACCAGCCTATCTGCGGGAACACCTACGTGAATATTTCTCCGCCGGACCGGACCGGGCCATCAGCCTAATCGCAACGCCTGGCGGCTATGTAGAAATCAATAAGAACATTCGTATTGATGAGGCTCGGTACGAAGGGATTTACTTCCAAAACCTTCCCCTGCACCTGCGCGCCGCCGCCCACAATGGCTTTCGCTTCGTTGGTTGGGAAGGCACTGAAACAAAGGCAACGGCCTTTGACCTGCCTTTAATAAAAGATAAGCCCTTAAAGCTGAAAGCACTCTTTGAACCTTTTGATCACCCCCTGTCTGATCAGGTCATCATCAACGAAATCTGCCCTCGTAGTAAAGCTAGTGGCGACTGGGTAGAATTGCATAACCGAACCGAGGAAATGGTGGACCTTACGGGATGGATATTAACTGACCATTACCACGAAACTCGCCTGCCTGTTGCCAAACTTGCACCAGGGGATTACCTTGTGATTTGCCAGAGCCTTGAACGTTTTCGTAAAGCATATCCCTCTGCGCACAACGTCATTGGTGGGCTAAGTTTTGGCGTCGATAAAGATGGCGAAACCCTTGCATTATACGGTCCTGAAGGCGCTTATGTAAACGCAGTTACTTTTGAGGTAGCTGAACCGGACACGGCCTTTATTCAAGCCCTCGTTTTACCCGGCCTGGACAATACTGATGCGCGCCATTGGGCTCGGCAAAGCGGCGAAGGTACCCCATGTGCGGCTAACCCAGAATACCTGGAAGCTACGGTCATTACCCAACAGAGTTACTGGCTACGGATTGGCGTTGGCGTTGGCGTTTTGTTACTGGTTATGGTGGTGCGGGGAGTGACCGAAAAGCGTTCAGCTTAAACATGATTCGCATGACTCATGTTTAAGCTAACTGCTAAATCCTACACTTCCAGGTAATTCATCAAAGAATCAAACCGCTCTCTAAGGGCGTCACTCAGTTGTTTTTCGTTGAAACTGGCTTTGACACTATAGTTGTAGCGTTCGAAAGTAGCCAAGGTGGCAGCAATGCTCTGGCTATTTACCTTTATAGTAACCTCCAGGCGGTTGGAACCCTCGAAGGACCGGACAAACGAACTAAGTATAACAGCCCCTTCACTCTCAACAATGCGAGAGATTTCGGACAAGCTATAGTCGTGCCGGAGCACTTCCAGTACCACGATGGAACCCTGGCTTGAGAAGGTACTGGATTCACCGAAGGAGCGGAGCAGGTCTTCGTTAGTAATCATTCCGATGTAGGTGCCTTCACGGTTGATGACGGGTACAACGGTGAGCTTGTATTCCGTCAGGATGCGCATTACGTCATACAGGTGATCATCGGGGAAAACATAGGGAGGTTGAACGGGGCGCCGGTAACTACTTACGGGCTCCATTGCGTCGGCATCCAGAATGTCGTCTTCTGAGATAACGGCCCTGAGTTCACCGTTCTCTACAACGGGAAGGTGACGAATATAAAATTCGTTCATCACGCCGAGTGCCTCCTCTCCGGTGTCGGTAGGGCTGAGGGGAACAATTGCGTCGGAAATTAAGGATTCGGCGGTCATCTTAAGCGTTTAGGGTTTAGCGATTAGCATTAAGAACGCTTGCTAAACGCTGATTGCTGATTGCTTGACTTGCCGGCGCTAGCCGAGCAGACGTTTCTTTTGGGTAGCGAATTCTCCTTCAGTAAGCAGGCCTTTTTCCCGCAAGGTTGCGAGGCGTTGGAGCTGCTCAAGAAGATCGTCGTTGATTTCAGGAAGTTCCACTAGTGCTTCTTCCTTGATCGGGTTTTCAAGCACGACTTCTTCCGCGCTGAGGTCAGGAGCAAGGCGGTAGCCGTTTTCTTCAAAAGCCTGAAAGCCGGCTTGTACCCGCAGAAAGGCCAGGCTATCGTGTGTACGAATCCGTTCGAAATCGGCGAAGCCGAGGGCAATGGCGCGGTCCAGGTGATAAAAGGCTTTATCGGCTTCTTCTTCGCAGCTGTAGGAGCAAGCGATGTTGAAGTGAGAAGCAACATCGCGCGGGTTTTTCTCCAACGCGCGCTCGAAAGCGATGATGGCCCGGTCATACTCAAAGTCTTTGAAGTAACGGAGGCCTGCTTGGCGTTCAGCTTGCCCGCTGGCGGTATTGTTCGGTGTTGTTCGTGTAGTACGAGTTGATATCGTCGTGGTAGTGGTGCGGCGGGTAGCCCTTTGATCCGCTCTCATTTGCTCACGACGGGAACGTTCTTGCTGGCGCTGCTGATGGCGGCGTTCGCGGTCGGTTAGTTTTCTGCCAGACCTGGTGGGTTTTGAGGAGCTGTATTTTTCTTTATTGTACTTAGCGTCAAAAGTGGCCTGGTCCATGCTCAGAAAAGAAATTGCATCAATTACACCCAGCAGCAAAGACAGCGGCGGAATGAAGAAATACAGGATACCAAGACCCACCTGGCCTAGGTAAAAGCGATGTAGCCCGACGGCGCCTCCAAAAAATGCCAATACGGCTGATAAGTTTTTATCCTTCATAGTCACACGAATTAACGATTAAAAAGGCACTTTCGTTCTGCAATTACGCTAATTTCGACGAGGTAGTGGATTCAGGCGGTAAATATGGTCTTTCTGGCGACGGGTAGTTGGGCGCGGACGCTGGTGCAGGGGAAGGTTAATGGGGTAGGTTATTCCGAATACTCGCCTGACGAGCTTGGTGAATACATCCGAGCTCGGAGCGCTCGTTGACCACTAGCTGCCAGCGGCGTTATCGCCCAAGGCGTCTGCCTAAAGAATTTGACCGGCGCGTTGGCTCTGGTCGCTCATTAATCCGTAATTTGCACCGACCGACAACTGACAACTGACAACCGACAACCGACAACCGACAACTGACAACTGACAACTGACATGGAAACCACCGAACTGCTAAAGCGCGTCCGCCGCATAGAAATAAAGACCAAGGGCTTAAGCCGACAGATTTTCAGCGGTGAATACCAGAGTGCTTTCAAGGGGCGGGGTATGTCTTTCAGTGAAGTTCGGGGCTACCAGTACGGAGACGACGTGCGGAATATTGATTGGAACGTAACGGCCCGTAGCAACGAACCCTACGTGAAAGTTTTTGAAGAGGAGCGGGAGCTTACCGTTATGTTGCTGGTAGACATCAGTAAGTCGAGCTTTTTTGGTACTACTAAGCAGCTGAAAAATGAGCTGATCACCGAAATTTGTGCCGTACTTGCCTTCTCTGCTACCAACAATAATGATAAAGTTGGGCTCCTGCTTTTCAGTGATAAGGTGGAAAAATTTCTCCCGCCGAAGAAAGGTCGTGGCCACATCCTGCGGATCATCCGCGAACTGCTGGATACCCGCCCAACCGGTAAGGGAACAGATATTGCCATGGCCCTGACCTACTTCACCAACATGGTGAAAAAGCGAAGCATTTGCTTCCTCCTCTCCGACTTTCTAGCCGACGGTTACGAAAAACCCCTCCGCCTCGCCGCCCGCCGCCACGACCTCATCGGGATGCACCTCTACGACCCCCGGGAAAGAGAACTCCCTGCCGTAGGTCTAATCCATGCTCGCGATGCAGAAACCGGACAAATGCAGTGGGTCGATACGGATAGCCGCCGCGTCCGTAAGTACTATGCCGACTGGTATACCAAAAACATGGACTACCACAAAAGCGCTTTCCAAAAGTCCGGCGCGGATAGTATGAGTGTAGAAACTACCGAGGACTATACTAAAGCACTGCTGAAGTTCTTCAAGGGGAGATAGCTCGTCCGCTGAGCAAAGCTGCGCAATACTCGGCCGACGAGTTAACGCAAGCCCCCAAGCCGCTCCCTGATTGTCTCCCACCCCGCCGAGAAAAAGAACGCCTTGAACAAGCGAATATCTGGCCCCTCAGCCTGGGATACGACAAGGCTGCCATCACTCTCCTTTACCTCGGTTATTTCGAATAACGGTACATACTTAGACGTGAAAAATCCGCTTTTGGACGCTATTCCCACGCTATCCAACCGCACGTAAAAAAGGTTGTTGATGATGAGCCATAGGAAAACCGGAACGAGTAGGGTATTGGCCGCACCCAGCGTTGAACCAGTTACCATACCGTAGATGCCCAATACGGGTAATGCAACAAAACTGAGGCATACGATGAAAAACGTCAGGTTACGCATTGGGAAGAGATAGCCCTCATCATAGTCTTTGTACAGACGATAGGCTTCCAGGGCGAACATCAGCATTATTGCTACTGAACAGGTTGCCAGAAACCCTAGGAGGATAGGAGGGAACCGGCCTTCGGCAAATTGGGAAACGTACATTACGCCAATCACCACCAAGAGAGACCCTCCCCAACCGATTAACTTGTAGGGCGCGAGCTTCTTTTTTTCTGGAACAGAATTATTAGTCATCTATATGTTTTTCCTGAAAAGCCCCTTTCGCTGCGCGGCTGCCTGAGGCGGTCTGCTGAGCCAGAGGCGAGGCTTGTGGGAGAGAGGTTTAGGGAGAGGCCGCTACGGGGAAGCCCCACAGGTTCGACAGCCTCCTCTTAAACATTACAAATATTGATTCCTTCAGCGAGGGCTTTGATTTTATCGTCGTAGGTAGGAATAAACTCCTGCGCCACGAATCCGGTAAAGCCAGTTTCATGGATAGCGCGGATGATGGCCGGATAGTTCAGTTCCTGCCCGTCGTTGATCTCGTTGCGGCCGGGCACGCCTCCGGTGTGGTAGTGGCCGATGTATTTGTGATACTTCTTGATGGTATCAATGATATCACCCTCCATGATCTGCATGTGGTAGATATCGTACAGTAACTGGAAGTTTGGCGAGCCGATCATTTCCGCGAGTGCTGCACCCCATGGTGTTTTATCACACATATAATCAGGGTGATTCACCTTGCTGTTAAGGAGCTCCATCTGGAGCGTTACGCCAGCCTCTTCGGCCAGTTTTACCATGGGGCGTAGGCCGATGGCGCAGTTCATCATGCCGTCCAGGTCACTGATGCGCCGGCGGTTGCCGCTCATCACGATTACGTTTTTAATGCCGTGGTCGGCGGCGTCGTGAATTACTTTTTTGTACTGGGTTTGTAGGGTTTCATGGTTCTTTGGGTCGTTCCAGCCCACCTCGATGCTGAAGTCTTTGTGGGTGCCCATGGCGCAGGTCATGCCGTATTTTTTCAGCGTCGGCCAGTCGTCTACGGTCAAGAGTTCGATGCTTTGCAGGCCAATGTCCTGGCCACGTTCGCAGAGTTCTTCGAGGGGGATATCATTATAGCACCACTTGCAGGTGCTGTGGTTGGTTTTATATTTTGCTCCGGCCAGTTTGTCGGCGGCTTCGGTGGCGCCGATGGCGTTGGAGATGGAGGCAGCTCCGATGGTCAGGGCGGCGGATTTGATAGCTTTACGACGAGTCATGATCTTGGTCGGTTTATTGTGAGGGTTCAAGGTACGAAAAGGCTGGTGGTTATAATCAGAATTTTTCCAGGCTTATCATGGCGCGGCCGCAGGTGCAAAGAGCGTTTTCGAAGATGAATCCTTTGCCTTAAAACCTCTCTTTGCACCTGCGGCCGCGCTTTATTCATTCAAGCAGTCTGGTCATTACATAGTAGTCTTGTGGTAGCCCATATGACTGCCAAGCTATGAGACTACCAGACTCTAAACGCCTTACCGCAACACCGTAACGTCTCCTGCATACTCTTGTACCGTGCCGTTAATGAACCGCACCGATGCGGACCAGACGAAGACCGCTGGGTTGACGGGCTGACCGTCCACTCGCCCATCCCAGCCAAGGCTGGGTTCGTTGGCCATGAAGTTCGTATTTTCAAACTGCAGGCCGCCCCAACGGTCAAAAACGCGGAGGTATTCGATCTCTGCTACCGCTCGCCCACCGAAGATGGTGAAGCCGTCGTTGGCCCCATCACCGTTTGGGCTGAAAGCGTTGGGAATGTAAAGGGGGAGATCTTCGACAACGAGAAGTTCCACGGAGGCCGTATCGGTACAACCAGCAGGGTTGGTGCCCACCACCGTATATAAGGTAGTCTCCACCGGCCCGGCGCGGATGATGGAGCACTCGGGGTTAACGCACTCGAAGGCATCCGGACCCCACTCGTAGGTAACCGGGCTGTAGTTACTCACGGCCCGCAGTAGAGTGTCGAAGCCGAGGAAAATTTGAGCATCGTTGCCCGGGTTGATGATGAACTCACGCGGTTGGTTTAGGCTACCTTGCAGGGAGTCAACACAACCGTTGGCGTCCATAACGTAAAGGGTGTAATCTCCGGCCAGTAGGTTGGCCAGCAAGGAGTCTGTTTGAAACACCCGGTCATCCGTTGCGTAGGTATAGCCTGGTGTTCCTCCCGATGCAGTGAGGCGGAAGGAACCGGTTGCTTCGTCGAAACAGGTAAGATCGTTCTCTTCCAGCAAGACGGGGAATATTTCGTTGGGCTCGGTGATGACTTCGGTGACCGTGCGAACGCAGCCGTTCTGGTCCGTTAGCTGAATAACGTAACTACCAGGAAGAAGGCCGGTCTGTACGGTATCCATAGCTGCCTGACCATTGACGGTATAGGTATAGCCCGGGCGGCCACCGCCCGATAGGACCACGATTTGCCCGTCATCCGTCCCAAAGCAGGTACTTCCGGTGCCCTGAGCCGCCAGGGTAATGGCGGGGGGCTCCGTCAGCTCTACCTGGAATACTCCGGTACAGCCATCAGCATCAATGGCGGTAATATTGTAGATGCCGGCACCAAGCCCAGTCTGGATATTGCTGTTCTGAAAACCTCCGCCCTGGCCAAAGTCGTAGCGGAAAGCCGGTTGCCCGTTGGCCAGTTCGATCTGGATGCTGCCGTTAGCATCGCCCGCACAGACGGGCTCGGTGAATACATCCACGCCTTGTACCAGGCCCAACTGGAGCTCGTCAACGAAGATGTCCTGCTCAACGATGCAGTTGTTCCCGTCGCGCATCCGAACGTTGACGGTTGATACGCCGATGCTGCTGATGCTGTTGTTGGTCGTTCCGAAAGCGCCACCGTTGATGCTGTATTCGTAAGGGGCAAGGCCTCCGCTGAGGGTAGTGAACGTTAGCTCGCCATCTACTCCGCCAGCGCAGGAGGGCATGGTGATCATGGTGTCGAAAACGAAAGGGTCTGGCCCGTCTACGGTGAAGGTGAAGACGTCTTCACAACCAGATTCATCGCTGACCGTGACGGTGTAGTCTCCGGTCCCGAGGTTACTGATGTCTTCCGTTGTTTCGCCGTTGCTCCAGTCGTACGTAAGGGTAGCGGGGGAAAAGCTGCTGCCAGCGGTGAGGTTGATGACGCCGGAAGAATCGTTGGGGCAAAGCACATCACTGGTCATTGCGTTACCGGTAAACTGGCCCTGGCAGCAGATCACGTTAACCTCCTGCTGGTTGAGGATCTCGCGACAATCCCGACTAGTAGTAATGACAAGCTCTACGGCTGGCATACCTGCTTCCCCGAAAATAACGGAGTGCGGTCCGGGGCCGCTGGCCGTCTGTGGGTTGGCCGTTGGTCCGAAATTCCATTCACGGCTGACGATGGCGTCAACGGAAGTGGACTGATCCTGGAAAGTAAGGGCTTCACCAACGCAGACTTCGCTGTCGGAAAAGGTAAACTCGGGCTGCGGGCCTAGGAAAGTTCCCGTGCCGCTGAACTCCATATCAAAACCATCGCCGGAGGCGGAGAAGTTGAAAATTACTACGGCGTAGCTTCGTCCGGCTACCATGTCGATGGCCGAGACAAAGTTATTGTTGCCAGCTTGGCAACCGCAGCTTTCAGCTACATCGGTATCGGTAAGGCTCAGGCCGGTGGCACCAAGACAGGGAAGATTTGCGGCGTCAGGCTGTCCGTTGGTTTCGCCAGAATACATACAGCGAAGGGTAAGCCTACCGGAGCAATCATCCACTCCGTTAGGGAGTTCATACACCGCAAAATCAATGTCTTCATTGGCCGCAGTACCGAGCGGTGTGATGGTGAAGCCAAGGGTTCCGGACTCATCACAAGTCCATTTGTACCAGGCAGAATTGTCTTCGGTGGGGTTACAACCTGCGGCTACACAGCCACCGGCCTGGAGGTCTTCCCGAACAGTTCCGTTTCCACTCAGGAACTCGACGCTGAAGGGGGATTTGTCACAAAGTACAACACCAGTAGGGCAATCTGCATCGGGTTCCGGAACGGCATCGAACTGATTAACACAAAGTTCGAAGGTGCCCTGGTTACCATTGCGGGCTCCAACTAAGATATGATAAGTTTCACCTACGACTAGATTGGTGAGGATGGCGTTTACCCCGTGTACATTGTTTAGTGGGGATTTACAGATCAGTGCATCGTCTCGCTGCAAACTACCGCACCCTCCTTCATAAATCGTCATTTGTGGTTCGCGCAAGCTACCGCGTTCATTGCCGGGGATGCGTCCGTCTACAGTGATGCGAGCTGAGTTTTCCAAGGCTACGAAGGAGAACCAGACATCCCTGATCGCGTCTTGCTCACTGATGCAAACATCGTACTGGGAAGCATCGGTAAAGGAGCCGGTAGCGTCGATGTTGGTAGCACCGGCGTTGCCCGTACAAAAATCGCGCTCCATGGGCAGCATGATCGCATTCGTACATTCATCGTTGGCAGGCTGCGCCCAGGCAATGGCAGGGAAGAGGAAACAAAGTAAGGTAAGTAGGTAAAATACTTTCATTGGGGGAAGACTTGGCTGGTATTGCAAAGAACGGACACTATTCTATAACAACATAAACGACCGCTTCATTACGTCGTTTCGTTGGCGGATGGATGAATTATTGCCAGGTTTATGATATTGGTAACTTATTTGGGGGCTTTTATGGCCGGGGGCCTACGAGTAGCCGGGGTCGGGGCAAAAAAGAATTTGATAGGGTAATTCTGACTCTATGCTGCTCACGCTCTAACTTTGCCTTCGTGAAGATCAAATCTCAAATACCCAACGCCATCACGTTGCTCAACCTGTTCTGTGGTTGTGCGGCCATTATTTGCATTCTTGATCATCGGTTTATCGCGGCCTTTTGGTTTTTATTTGCGGCAGGCTGGTTCGACTTTGCGGACGGGCTGGTGGCCCGCTTGCTCAACGTGTCCAGCGAGCACGGTAAGGAGCTGGACAGTTTAGCGGACATGGTTTCCTTCGGGGCCGTCCCGGGGGTGATCTACTACACCCTGCTCTTCATCGGTCAATCCTCGGCACCTGCGTCCGCGCCTGATCTAACTTGGGCCTGGTATGCAGCGCCCGGTCTTCTGGTCACGCTTTTCAGCGCTTTACGCCTGGCTAAGTTTAACCTAGATACGCGGCAGACCGAAAATTTCATGGGTGTTGCTACGCCAACGAGTACCGTGTTTGCCACCGGGCTGATGCTTATTTATGCACTCGATTCCTTTGGTTGGGGGGCCTGGGCCCTAAGCCCCTACGTGCTCTACCCGGCAATTATCGCTTTCAGCTACTTACTGATCAGTGAGCATCCAATGTTTTCTTTCAAGATCAAAGGAATGAAGTGGGTGGGGAACGAGACGCGAATTATCTTTGCGGTTCTTGCCATCGTTTTGCTTATAACCTTGCAAGCGGCGGCCTTTCCCTTCATCGTAGGCGTATACCTAATCATTAACCTTGTTTCGCCTCCGACCGCTTCTGCGGAAGCCTAATAAAAATTCCCCCCAAACATGAAGTTTCTTGCCCATATCAACGTAATGCCTAAGGCCGAACTGCTCGATCCTCAGGGCAAAGTTGTCGTCAAAAATCTTCCGAATATCGGTATCGAAGGGGTAGACGATGTCCGCATCGGTAAGCACGTCACGATCAGCCTCGAGGCTAAAGACGCTAGCGAAGCGCACGATAAGGTGGAGAACGCCTGTAAGAAATTGCTCGCCAATGTGATCATGGAGAGCTATGATTTTGTGGTGGAGGAGGTGTAGGTTGTTTGAATTAGGCAGTGAAGCCATAATACGAGCCTGACCGTGATGGGTAATCTATTAATCCAACCATGGCGCTGGCGCAGGTGCAGTATTTGTTGGGTGGCGAGGCTCGTTGCCCTAATTGATCCCGGAGAATATCAAGTCATCCCGCCCCTAAGACGGAGCAAGAGGTGATGGCAGTGAGCGAAGTCTGGCTTATACCAGAACCGATAGCTCCTCCGTGCGTTATTCTCGTATGAAATCTCCAGAAAATTACAACCCCTTAACTCCCCAGGAAGAGCGCATCATTGTGCACAAAGGTACTGAGATGCCCTTCACGAATGAGTATAACAACTTCAAGGTTGATGGGGTCTTTGTGTGCCGGCGGTGTGACGCGCCGCTTTACGATAGCCAGGACAAGTTTAGTTCGGGTTGTGGTTGGCCAAGTTTTGACGACGAAGTACCCGGCGCCGTCAAGAAAATTCGTGACGCAGACGGCCGGCGAATAGAGATTGTATGCAATAACTGCGGAGGGCACTTAGGCCACGTGTTTAAGGGCGAGCGCTTTACAGAAAAGAACACTCGGCACTGCGTCAATAGCTTATCAATCAGGTTCATTCCGCGCGAAAAAATTGAAGCTTCGGATAAGAGTGATGAGGCCTGAAAAGCATGAAAAAGCATGAAAATGAAGAAGTTAGGAGAATTTTAACACTTTAATTTCGACCAATTTATCCCCTGTTTTCCCCCTTTCAGAAAGAAAGATTATTCCGTCGGGCACTCCCGAACCGACGGAAATAGTGCATTTATTCCGTTTGGCCGCTGTTTTAGTCGCCACTAGGCACTCTCGCCAATATTGATGAAGGCACTTAAAAGGTGGCTTAACTGTTGAATAACAAACCGTTAGGACGAAAACGCTTGCGCGATGGTGCTTGCTGACCGTATCTTTGCGGCCGCTTAGGGTAAGACGCAAGTTAAGCCCATTTTATATCCCCCCAGAAAAGCCACCCCCAATCCCTTGGTGGCACGAAATGCTTACCGAAGAGCCATTCCCATGAACTAATGGCATTGAGGCGGTAAGTGATTATTGAACGAAATTATTTTGAATGAGCAAGCTCCTAAAGTGCTTGAACATTGCCGTTATCCTGGTGATGTCAGTAACTGCACAGGCCAACTCGAATTCGTCTTCTTTCTCCCATAAAACAGACCCTTTAAACTGCGACGACTCTTCCGTTTTCAGCAACCAGCTGGATGATATGGAACTCGCACTTTCCACAACCGCGTGCGATGCACACCTGCAACGCAAACTAAGAGATTATCTAGACCGTGGTTCCCACAGCACCGAACGTATGCTGGGCCGCGCCAACCAGTACTTTCCCATTTTTGAGTACTACCTGGCCCGACACAATATGCCAGAAAGCCTTAAGTACCTTGCCGTCGCTGAATCCATGCTTTACACCGGAGCTGTTTCTTCTGCTCGTGCTGCGGGACTTTGGCAGTTGATGCCCGCTACTGCTCGCTCTATGGGGCTTCGGGTAGACGGAGTGGTTGATGAGCGCCTTGATATGTACCGCTCTACTGAAGCTGCAGTAGTAATGTTAAAAAGCCTTTACCGTCAGTTTGGTGACTGGCACCTTGCACTTGCTGCTTATAACTGTGGACCTGGCCGTGTGCGCCGCGCTGTACGTGCTGCCGGAGGCCATTCTAGCTATAATAAGGTCAAGCACTTTTTGCCGTCCGAAACCCAGAAGTACGTAGCTGCTTATGTCGCTGCAGCTTACACCGTGACTTATTACAGCGAATACGGCCTTACTCCTGCTGATCATACGATGGAAGACAGCATTGCTAGCTTGATCGTCTACCGTCCGCTGAGCCTTCGCCGCCTTGCGGCGTCCTGTGACCTGCCAGTTCGTACGATACGCAAAATGAACCCCAGTTATATAAGTGGCTATGTTCCTCGCAACAGCAGTGGTTACCGCTTGCGTGTTCCCCTGCATAGTAAGTGGGAAGCTCAAGCATTTATCTGGGGGCGTCCTAATCTGGTTGCCCTAGATATTGAGCCCGAGCTGGAACTTGCCGATCAATTCGTTACAGATCTTGGCTTCAGTGCCCGCCAGTGGTTATTTGGCTGTAAGGCTGAAAACTTATTACAAGAGCCTTCCATTGCTCAACGTAACGCAGAAGGAGCACTCAACCTTGATTTCTTCTACGCTTACCAGGCACTGGCTATGAATTAAAACGGCTTACGCTGGCGGTCTACATACCTGTAAAATGCCGGTTAGGGGTGATTCGTGTGATGCGGGTCGCCCCGCCTTTTTTATACCCAATACTATAACGTGCCAAAATTACCGCATCCCAAATTCATAGCCCAGCTTAAGTAAATCAACGACTTCTGGGGTCACCTCTCCGGGCCCACTGAGGCGGATGGAATGACGAAATTTGGTAGAGCCTTTCATGTACCGACCAGATTTATGGAGCACCGGGCTGACAATAGCGTTATCGGTATAAAAACTCAATTCCAAGAGTTTGCTCATGGGGCGTACGATGAGCCAGGCGCGTTTGTTGGTGAACACTATGGCTTTGGTGGCGGCACCTACTGTGTTGGGTTCCCAGTCCATTACCGTCAGGAGCACGTCGTCGAAAGCCAGTAGGAGATCATCCGGCTTGCTGGCAAATATATCTTCAATGGTAATGCTGTTGCACATGTGCGACTGATTGGTGACACTGAAAGATCGATTGCATTTAGGGCAGTTCCACATGGATGAATGTTTTGCAACAATGGTAGGCATAACCGAGAGTTGAAACATCGTGCGCATCTTGGCTTAGCGGAGGCACAAGGTAAAGGTTTTAAGAAGTAAAGAAAATAAGCCTACAGCCTTGGTGTTACCCGGAAACCAATCTCTCAATTGGGCTTCCTGAAAGTTGTTACGGATCTGCTGAGGATCGCTTTTACTATTGCCAGCCTATATCTATTACCTTTGCGAAAAATAACCAATATGAAACTAAGCGAAATCCTCGCAGTAACCGGTTTGCCGGGCCTTTACAAAGCCGTGACTGAACGTAAAGGTGGCCTGATCATTGAATCTCTGGCGGATGGAAAGCGCCGCTTTGCTCCCCAGCGCAAGCATCAGTTTGCGCCCCTGGAGAGCATGGCCATGTACACTGACGATGGTGAGGCAGAGCCCCTCAACAAACTTTTCAGCCGCATGAACGAACAAGCTGAGGACAACCCCGCTCCTAAGCCGAATTCAAGTAAGAATGTCTTGTTTGAGTACATCGCCGATATCCTTCCGAATTACGATAAAGAGCAAGTTCATATTTCTGACATCAAACGCCTGCTTAAGTGGTACCACTTTATGAAAAACAATGACTTGTTTGGTGGTGACGAAGAGGAATAAACTTTAGAAAGTAGAAATCAAAATTCAGGTGCCCCCGCTACGAGTAGTAACGGGGGCACCTGATTTCTGCGGGTTAAATTTTGCAACCTGCAATCTACTTAGACTTCTTGATTTTAAGAATTTTCACTTCTACGCGCTGATTGCGGCGATTACAGTCCTTAGTATCGTCCATACAAACAGGTTTACTCTTTCCGTAGCCTTTTGCAAGTAGGCGTTCAAAGCCAATATTGTAGCTTTTTAGGTAAGAGACCACAGTTTTCGCTCGATTAGAACTAAGGTCAGAGGCATAAAAACTGGTGGCCATTCGGCTGGCGTGGCCGCCGATTTCGACGATCACATTACTATTCTCTTTGAGGAAGCCGACAATTTCCTGCAGCGCGTCTTCACTCTCTTCTTCCAGCTCTGCGCTGTTGCTCTTGAAGGAGATATTTTCAACGGTGAAGACCTCACCTTCTTTCAGGATGGCTTCGGTTTGACCGAGGCGGACGGTGGGTTCTTCAGGAGCTTTAGGAGTGAAGGTGTTTGGAGGGGGCGTCTTTTTTGGGGGATCATCTTCTGGGATGGTGGTAATTACAATGTCATCATCCGGATTAGTAGGAGGCGGTACGTCAGCTACGGAAAAATCGGTGAACATGGCCGCTTCGTCATCACAATCAATGGGGAAGATTGGTCGAGCGTTATCTACCAGTACGTTTCCGTTGGTTGCCAGTAAGATAGCTTCGGGGTAATAAGCTTCGAGGATGATGTGGGTGAAATCGTCTTCGGGGCTCAGTTTGATGTTGTACTGGCGCCAGTCGGAATTGCTGACCAAGCCGGAAGAACCAAGCAGTTGGGCGCGGTCACACACAGAATAACCACCCCATATGCGCAGACGAACCGGCGTTACGTAATTGGTGGGTTGCTTCGTCATCCGGCTCATACTCAAGTAGGTGAGCGAGCGAGCGAGTTGAATATCTAAGCGATAACACTGGCCAGCCATGAATGGCTGGGCGAGTTGTTGACCGACGCTTTCCCAGGTCTCGGTGTCGCGGGTAACCATCCCGAGGAAAGTGTTCTCGTGCTGGGCTCGCATACCGACCCGGAAGAGAAATTCTGGATCCGGGTGGACATCGGGTGGGGTTTCGCCAGGCGCGCCGCAGTTGGTCCAGCCTCGGGGAGGAGAACTGTTGCGGGGCATATCTTCGAAAGAAGGGTTGAGGAGGAAGATCAGCCCCTCTTCATTCTGAGCGGTAAGCGCGCCGGCAGCGAGCGAGAAGCAGATGAAAAAGAGTAGACGTAGTGGATGAAGCATAGGTGCTTTGCCTTGATTTGAGTTTATAACGCACGAGAGTGGCTTGCTGTTGCCAATGGGTAGCTTGATAACTTTATAGAGCGGTCGCAACTCGGAGCATTTTATTTTAGGGGCAATGGCTCTATTGTTCTACCATACTATATTTATGTCACTCCATTATTAGGGCGGCGGGGCCCGCGGGTGCAAAGAAAGGTTGTTAGATCCTTGCGAAAGCCCTAATCATTAATTGAAAACTCAAAAATAAGCCTTTAACAATAAAATCCCGTCTGTACCCTGGCCTTTAACATCCCTTGCACCTGCGGACGCGCCCTAATAAAACACTGGCAAACAAGCAGTACTTTTGAGGACCCAAAAGTTGTCCTCCAGATGTTGAACCGTTTCCTTTTATCCTTTACCTTTCTTGCCCTTGCCCTCACGCTTTCTGCCCAGCAGAAAGACCTTAAAGTAGGTTTGGTGCTTAGTGGAGGCGGTGCCCGCGGCTACGCCCACATTGGGGCACTTCAGGTCCTTGAAGAAGCAGGAGTACGGGTAGATTATATCGGTGGAACAAGCATGGGCTCCATAGTAGGCGGACTCTACGCTGCCGGTTACAGCGCCGACCAATTGGAGCGGATGCTGCGGCAAACCGATATCATGGCTGAGCTGCAGGATGAAATTGACCGCGAAAACCGGACCATCTATGAAAAAATATACACCGAGCATTATCTCATTGGGCTCAGCCTGAAAGACTTCGCAATTGTGTTACCTACTGCGCTTTCTGACGGGCAGCGAATTCATGATTTATTCAGCCATTGGACGGCTGGGGTCGCCGAAATAGATCAATTCGATAAGCTACCGACCCCTTTTTTATGCATCGGTACTGATATTGAGACCGGAGAAGCGGTGGTCCTTGAAAAGGGGAAGTTGGCTGATGCGATGCGGGCTAGTGCTGCTTTGCCTGGTATCATCAGCCCGTACGAAATGAACGGCCACGTGATGACCGACGGAGGTGTGTCTAACAACTACCCCGCTGAGGAAGTAAAAAATAAGGGCATGGACTACCTGATCGGTATCACCGTTGAGCAGGACCCTTTTAAAGCGCAAGACATAAAGTCTTTAGATCAACTACTACTACAGATTGCTTTCTTCCAGGCTACCCGCCGCAATATTGAGCAGTATGAACTGACCGATATCGATATTGACCCGGACCTCGGAGAATACACCCAGCTAAGCTTCGAAGCTATTGATGATTTGGTGAAAGCGGGGCGGGAAGCCGCAATGAAAATGCTTCCCACGCTTGATTCTATCGCTAACCTCCAGCAAAAGGTTCCGGAAGTGGACAGCATCACCATGCCAGAGTATCTCAACGCGCCGGTGGTGGAAATTACGGGTAACAATGACCTGAACCGCCGTCAGGTACTAAGTTTTTTCAGGGGGAAACTTCCGGGGAAAATCAGTTGGACTGAATTCCGCGAAGGCATCGTCGCACTTTTCGCAACAGGCCGCTACGCGAACATTGATTATGACCTGGTCGCGATGCCAGAACCAAATATAGATGATGAGGTAAAGCTGGCGTTTCAACTCAAACAGTCTCCTGATTTTGGCCAGCAGCTTCGTTTGGGGCTGCACTACGACGAGGTGTACCGTGCCAATATTCTGGCTGGTCTCACCATCAATGATATTCTGTGGGACAATACCCAGACAACCATTGATCTGATTGGAGGCAACCGTTTTCGCTACCGTTTTGACTATCGCTTCAACCGGGTTAATGGTGCTGCAATTGGGTTGCGAAGCCGCTTACATTATGCTGAAGTAGGTATTGATCTACCGGACGTAATGGCCACTCCGGGGGGCTTGCAAATTGAGCAGCTAGACTTCCGGTTTACCGATCTGAACGCAGAACTTTACTGGGACTTCCGGCAAACCGATAATTCGTTTACTGGTATTGCGGTTGAGATGAAGTATTACCAAAACACGTCGAGCCAACTCGCTGGAGCAGAGGCCGGAGATGGCTTCCGGCTGGGAGATGATAATTACATGATTCCTAAAGCCTATTTCCTTTATGATAGGCTGGATAACCGCAATTTTCCGATGGCGGGCTTCTCCATTAATGCAAAAGCAAGGGCCATCTGGAATCTCGGCCAGCCTGTAGCCGGCGAAGACCAATGGACGTATAACGGAGATATAGAATTAAGGGCTTATCAACCTCTGGGCGGAGAGTTTAGCCTAGGAATAGACCTTTCGGCGGGTGGGTTTGTAGGGACTTCTTCCTTCCCTTTCCGCTATTATCTGGGCAGTAACAACCGGAATTTGATGAATAATTTTAAGCAGTTTCCGAGCCTCCAGATCGGACAGGCTTCAGGAGACGGTGTTGTAATGGGAGAGTTCATCGCACGCTTTCACCCCGGAGGAAACCATTACTTCACGGCGGGTGCGCGCGCAGCCTACCTGGACAACGTGGAAGGATTGCCAAGTTCCATAAGTCGTGCCTGGCTGGGGGCTGGCCGAATCACCTACGGGTTTAGCTCTCCGCTTGGGCCATTGGAATTAACCTATGCGCAGGGGAATGCCGGACAGGAACTTTATTTTAACTTAGGGTACTGGTTTTAAAGATTGGGGAATGTAGTTGGTTTAGCAACAGAGCTTTAAAAACCACACTACTACTGGACATTTTACTGCGCGACTTCTTCTTGGTTTGACTTCCCTCTTTGTCGAGCCTGAGGCGAGAGGTATGGTAGAGGGGAGTTCAGAAATGTCCAGCAACGCGCTTAAATACTTAAAAAACCGGCCACGTATACTACGTGGCCGGCTTATCAAAAAGTGTTGTTTATATAATCCCAATAAACGTGTGAAGTTTTTTACTGGCCATCGTTAACGCGAATGAAACCTCGCATAGCGGGAGTACTCCAGGTGACGTTGCCATTGTTGCCTCCATCGACGCGCATCCAGCGCTGGTAGCCGCGCTTGAAAATTACATCTTCGAAATGAACACGAGCTCCGTTTTTGACACGGATGGATGGGTTGCACCCATCGCAGATGAGCCTGAACCCATTGCCGTTATAAGTTACATCGTCTTCGATGACTAAGGTCTCGGTAAGTACGAGATCTTCGGTAAGGTTGATGGTTTGTTGTGCTGTAGCACTTAGGCCAATAGCTAAGAGTGCAAGCGTAAAGAAAAATTTCATTGTGTTGTTAGTTTGAAAAGTGTTAAATCCGCCATGGGAAGCGGACGTTTGGGATGATTCGGTACTTTTCAATAGAGAAACGAAGAGGGGACAGACTGATAAAATAGAATAGTAAGAAATAACAAGAATGCTTACCAACAGTGTTGGAAAGATAGTAAAATGGCAATTTTTAGTGAGGACGCGAATTGGGAGAGATGAAATTAGTCTTCAAGCACCCCGTATACCTTACAAATATAGTGAAAGTGAAGCCAAAACACACAAAGTTATTCTGCCATTGAGGCTCTCCTAGGCTGCAGAGTATTGAGCCTTTAAGTAAAGAGCCTACGCTTAAGTCGGTTTTGAACCTTACTTTTACGAAATTATTTACGTGCCAACACTCCATTATTTATGTTGAACCTCCCCCTGCTGAAAGCCATCTGTGAAGCTCCCGGTGTCTCCGGTTTTGAGCGACGTATTCGTGAATTAATTATTCGTGAAGTAAAGGACCTGGTGGACGATGTTCAAGTAGATAATATGGGCAATGTTATGGCAATCCGTCGGGGGAAGAGCTCCAAACGCGTCATGGTAGGTGCGCACATGGATGAAATAGGGTTTATCGTAAATCATATCGATGACAAAGGCTTTATTCGGTTTTTACCCCTGGGCGGTTTCGATCCCAAAACACTGACGGCACAGCGAGTTATTGTTCATGGCCGCAAGGACGTGCTTGGTGTACTTGGCTGCAAGCCTATTCATATCATGAAACCGGAGGAGCGCAAAAACGTCATACCCCTTAACGAATACTTTGTTGATACGGGGATGACGAAAGAAGAAGTAGAAAAATGGATTCGGGTGGGTGATCCCATTTCCCGCGAACGGGCTTTAACGGAAATTGGTGATTGCGTAACCAGTAAGTCGTTAGACAACCGAATCTCCGTCTTTATTCTGATCGAGACGCTGCGACGCCTTAAGGGGCAGGAACTTCCCCATGACCTGTACGCTACTTTTACCGTTCAGGAGGAAGTAGGACTGCGGGGGGCAATGGGCAGCGTTGGCCACATTGATCCTGATTTTGGCTTTGGTTTAGATGTAACCATCGCTTTTGACGTGCCCGGGGCGAACGCCCACGAAGCGGTTACTTCTTTAGGAGAAGGCACCGCCATTAAGGTGCTTGATGGGTCGGTTATTTCCGACTATCGTATGGTAAACTACCTTAAACAAGTTGCCGGTAAAGAAGACATAAAAACCCAGCTGGAACTATTGCCCGCGGGTGGAACGGATACGGCTGCTATCCAGCGTTACGGCAAGAAGGGCGCGATTGCAGGTGCAATATCCATCCCGCTTAGGAACATGCACCAAAGCACGGAAATGGCCCATAAAGAAGACATTGAGTATTCGATCCAATTGCTTACTGAAGGCATTCGCCAGCTTGATACTTATAAATGGGACTTCGGCCAAGACCACGGCGATCTTCAGCATCCGGACGCTGGTGGAGCAGGAGCCTTTAGCTGGATGTAAGTTATTTGTACAGCATCCTTTAACCTTTCTTCGCACCTGCGTCCTCGCCCTCTTCTTCTTCTTTGTTGCCCACTCGGAAATAATGAAGCGCGCCAAGAAAGATTAGATTGACTACCCCAAAAATAAGACTGTTGATGAAGGCCGTACGTGGAGGTACTTCGGACCACATTAAGCGGTAAAAGAGGTAGTAAACGGGGACGATGAATACGTATAAGACAAGACAGTAACGTAAGGTGCTTTTTAGGCGAGGAGTAAGCATGGATTAGTTTATTTTTAGGTAATTCCGGAGCGCTAGAATTTGCGGCTGACTACCAACGGTAATGAAGCTTTCACCCGGCTGGAGGGTGGCGTTTGGTTCAGGGTTTACATCATACTGACCTTTTCCATGACGATGGCCAATGACGTTTACTCCGGAGATTTCGCGAAGGTTCATGTTCAGGATACTTTTGCCCCGCATGGATTCCGGAAGTTGATCGTAACGGATTTCTTCAAAGCCGATATCGCTGTCCAATTCATTGGTTACATAACTAAAGAATTCGACCGCTCCCGGCTTACTGATTAGGGTGGCCATGTAGAATCCTCCGATTTGTTCCGGGAGGATTACGTTGCTTGCTCCTGCACGCATCAGCTTTTGGCGACTGCGCTTGGAGTGGGCACTGGAGATGATTCGTAGCTTGGGGTTTAGCTCTTTTGCTGAAAGTACAATGAAGAGATTGTCAGAATCATCGTTCAACGAAGTAATGAGCCCTACCGCCCGGTCAATACCTGCTTCTTTGAGCACTTCATCATGCGTAGCGTCGCCATCGACGTATAGTATTTCTGCATCCTCGAATTCGGGAAGCTCCAGTTTGTCGAGGTCCTCTTCTATTACGACAAATCTCTGCCCCTGTTCTTTTAGGTGCCGGGCCACCTCGCGCCCGTAGCGCCCAAAGCCGCATATAATGGTGTGTCCTTTCAGGCTGTCTACCCGGGCCTGCATATAGCTGCGTTCCATGAGTTCAAAAATTTTACCCTCGATGATGTAGTAAGAAAAAGTTGCCAGTGCATAGGCAACGACCCCGATGTTCAGGATGATCATTAGGGACATGAATAATCGGCCTCCTTCAGAAAGCGGTTGTACTTCTCCGAAGCCAACCGTCGAAATCGTAATCACGGCCATATAAAAGGCATCAATTACAGAATAGTCCTCAATAATCACCAGGCCGAGGGTTTCCACTGCAATGGTGCCCATTACCAAGAAGAGCGCAAAACGAAGGTCAAGCGCTGCGCGCTTGAGGCCAAGACGGGTGAGTATGCGGTATAGGTAGCGCAGAAGTTAGGAGTTATAAAGCTAGAAACTAGGAGTTAGGAATTAGAGCGCTAGACGCTAGAAAACCAGAACACCCGAGGATGAATTTCGAGAGCACAAGGTACTAACCACTAGTTCTAGCTCCCTAATTCACCAGTTCCACCCCCGTCCCCGGGCGGTTAGGGTAGATAGCGTAACCGGTTTTGGGATCGAAGGTGACACCTCGGGCCGGGTCTTCTGCAAGCAGCATGGCACCGTCCATATCAGCGAAATCCAGCTCAGGCAAAAGCTGGGCTATACCACTGATGCCTACGCTACTTTCGGTCATGCAGCCCGCCATTACCTTCAGTTTCAGTTCGCGGGCGCGGGCAATCATGCGGCGGGCGGGTGTGAGACCACCGCATTTTACGACCTTGATGTTAATGCCGTGAAAGTACTGGGCGCAGAGGTCTACATCGGTTTCGGTTTGGCAACTTTCATCAGCGATGATGGGTAAGGCGCTGTGTTGGCAAACTTCTTTTTGACCGGCCAAGTCATCGGTTTTTAGAGGTTGTTCGATGAAGACTACGCCCAGGGCCTTTAGCTCATGACTCAGAGCGATGGTTTGCGCAGCCGTCCAGCCGGTGTTGGCATCCACGTAGAATGGAGCTTCAGTGTGTTCGCGCAGGGCACGAATAATGGCCAGGTCGTCGTCTCCCGCACCAAGCTTGATCTTGTAAACTGGCCAGGGGAAAGCCTTTAGTTTTCGTACCATTTCTTCAATTGGAGCCAGCCCGATGGTGTAGCAGGTTGGGGTCTGCTGTTTGGTGCCATTCCATTCCATAAAGTGTTTTTTCGTCCATAAATGGCGCAGGGGGAGACCTTTAATACGGGCGCGAAGGTCTTCGCAAGCTACGTCTAATGCGCAACGGAGAAACGGATGCATGCCTGGCGCAATCTCTTCAAGGAAGACTTCCATGGAGTCCGGAAGGTGCTTTTTTTGCGCGAACGCAGGTGCAAGGGAGGTTAAAAGCTGGGTGCATTCCGCTGAGTCGAGCCCGTAATAACTGGTCATCGGTGCTTCCCCGTAGCCGCTAAGCCGGACGCCCATTACGCCAACATTGAGCTCAACGATTAGCGTAGGCTGCTCCGTTCGGCTGCTGTGGGCAATACGGAAGGGATTCGCCAAGGGGAGCGTAAAGGGGTGGACGGTTAGTTGCATGGGGTAAAAGTAAGGAGTTGGGAGTTTGGTGTTACTGCCGCACGCACGTACCGTTCGCGGCGCTTCGCTTACTCATCGCATCAAGTGGGTGGACGCAGATCACGGGTGCAGGGAAGGTTAAGAAAGAGTAAGGTAAGAACAAATGACCAGCCCTAAATTAAGGCGAAGGCCACGACACATAGATTAGTCCCACCAACAATAACAGGACCAAAGTGACCTGAAATATGGTACGGGGATGCCGGAGCAAGAAATCAACTATTTTTTCCCACCACTTTTCGGGGAAGGTATACTGTGGGGAGGAAGCACGGTAGTAATAGTAGTCCGGTATTTGGTCGCCTATGCGGCGCAGCCGGTACTTTGCCCACCACAGCGGTTTCTCTTCTTCGGGGTCAAAATCTCCCACCAACCACTCACCATTGCCATCTATCCACCACTGGGGCAGCAAGCCCGCGTCGATGGCCGCCTGCCGTGCTTCCCGCTTTTGTTCTCTTTCCCGGGCGTAGGTCAACTGTCGCTGATCACTTTCCCGCTGCTGTTTCGCTAGGTATTCACTTATCTTCAGCCCCGTCTGCACCACAACATAGCCAGCTTCACTGATCTGGAAAAGACGCCAGTCCCCCGGCGCAAGGTCTGCTTCCGTCCGTTTGATCTCGTTTACGAACCCCTGTTCCAGCAGATACGCTTCCACTTGTTCGAAGCTTCTGCTCTGCGACCAGTCAGGCACCCGGTTCCCGTTTAGTACACCAGGCACCGTGACGGGAGAAAGTCCCATCTCCGCCAACATCTGATCTGCAAGTTCTAAGGTTTCAGCGTCCATCTTAAGCCAGATTCTCTATTTCACCGTTCAACGCAGCCGTAATCAGGTCTGCTTTTGTAGTGACACACATAATAAGGATAAAAGCTGAAAAGATAGGGCCCTTTTTCGTAGACCTTTATAAATGAATACAGCTTTAGAAGCTGTCTTGAAAACCATTTGACGTGCCACTTATTTCATTCCGCTCATTCGACTGAGGTGAGCAAGCGAAGCGTCGCGAACGGTACTCGCAGTAGCGACTCCCAACTCCAAACTCCAGCCCCCTCAGGCCACGATTCCCCCTCCAAACCAATCTTAAACTCAAGCGCACACCAAAACCGTACCTTTGCGCCC
>CAYPIM010000024.1:0-44244 GCA_964410795.1 uncultured Lewinella sp.
GTCTACGCCACCAAGATCGAGGAATGCACCAAAGTCCGTGATGTTCTTCACGATACCTTCGAGTACCTGTCCACGCTCAAGAGAAGCGATGATGGCTTCACGCTGCTCGGCCAGATCGCTCTCGATGAGGGCTTTGTGGGATACAACGGCGTTTTTGATGGTCTCGTTGATCTTTACGACCTTGAATTCCATCGTCTTACCAACGTATGCATCGTAGTCAACAATCGGCTTGATGTCGATCTGTGAACCAGGAAGGAAAGTTTCGAGGCCACCACAGTCGGCGATGAGGCCACCTTTGGTTTTGCTGATCACTTTACCGTTAATGACGGTACCGTTGGCGTAAGAGTCGCGGATACGGTCCCATGCACGGAGGAGCTTGGCCTTGCGGCGGCTCAGTACGAGCTGACCTTTTTCGTCTTCTTGCTGCTCAACGTATACTTCTACGGTGTCGCCTACAGCCAATTCGGCTTGGTCGCGGAATTCAGATAGGGGTAGAAGGCCGTCAGACTTGTAGTTGAGGTCGAGGATCACATCACCATCGATGATGCTGGATACCTTGGCACTCATGATCTCTGATTCAGAGATGTTGGTCATGGAGTCTTCGTACTGCTTTTCCATTGCGGTACGCTCCTCAGGAGTGTACCGGCTGGCGGCAGAACGGGTGGTCATGTTCCAGTTGAAGTCAGCATGACCTTCACCGGTAGCACCGCTTTGGTCTGCTTCGTCGATTTCAACGCCTTCTTCTTTTACCTCTTCAGTAAGAACCACAGCTACTTTAGTGGATTCCTTACGGATTACTTTTGCGGTAGAGACGGTGTCTTCGTCAGTGCCAATTACAATATCAGCTGTTGTATCAGCGGCTTCTGCTACGTCTTCGGTTGCTTCGGTGATGGCCTCGGCAACTGCTTCGACAGGAGCAGCTTCTACGGCAGCTTCAGCAACGGCTTCTGTTGGTGTTTCTACGGGAGCTACCTCTTCGGTTACCTCTGCGGCGGCTTCAACAGCGGCCTCTACGGTTTCCTTTACTTCCTCAACGGGCGTAGCCGCTGGTTCGGGAGTGGGGGCTTCTTGTGTTTCGGGGGTCTCCGGCGTCGCGTCGGCCGCGGGAGTGTTTTCGGTTCCGGCGTCTACCGCGGGATCTTTATCATCATCCATCATCATAGGGATGTGAAAATTTAAATGGTTATGTACCGGGATACTTCGGGGGTATCCATTCCCCACTTTTACCAAATAGCTTGGTTAAAGCCGCGCAAAGGTACGACCTTTTTTGATAATACAAGACTTTTTTTTGCGCAGTCGCAGGATGCAGAGCAAGTTATTGATGACAGTCTCTTCCTCAAGACTATTCACCGCTGATCCGCCAAACCAACTTCTCCGAAAGCCGTCCCAGCACCTGCGATCGCGCCCTTCAACCGAACCTTCGCTGAAGCGTTCTCATGTACGTACATTAAATGCTTATCATGAAGTTCCGTTCTGTTGCTAATATTCTTCCCGCCCAGGCCCTGAAAATGGGGCCAATTACGATTCACCAACCGCTGCCTACACAGCGGGTGGAACAGATTGACCCGTTTCTTCTTTTGCATCACTTTGGCCCATGGACGGTTGAGCCTGGTTATGACCCACTTAACCTGGGGCCACACCCCCACCGTGGGTTTGAACCCGTAACCTTCTTATACAACGGTGGTCTTCGCCACCGGGACAGCCGGAACAACACTGGCATACTGGAAGGTGGGGACGTACAATGGATGACCGCCGGGATGGGCATCATTCATAGTGAGCGCAGCAATAAGAAGTTTCTTAATAGCGGAGGAACGCTCGAAGGTATCCAGCTATGGGTCAACCTGGCACCGGAAAATAAATTCGTTCAGCCACGTTATCAGGATATGAAGGAGGCTGGTTTTCCGCGTCACGACTTCGGTAACGGTGCTGTATTAAAGGTTGTGGCCGGTGAGTTCGAAGGGCTGAAAGGCCCCACCAAAACTTACAGCCCCATCATCGCTTGGCAGCTGGAGTTGCCCGCTGGAGCTGCCGTTGCGCTTCCCGTTCCGGAAGACCATAATTTTGCCGCCTACCTGCTTGACGGTAGAGTAACCACTAGTAACGGCTTTAGCTACGAAGGTCGTACACTACTCAATTATAAGAACGACGGTGAAGGTATTTCCCTGGTCGGGGAGGCAGAATTAACCCGCATTCTTCTGCTGGGTGGCGTACCCCTGGGTGCTCCGGTAACCCAGCATGGCCCGTTCGTAATGAATACGCAAACCGAAATTATGGAAGCGATGCGGGATTACCAGATGGGGAAAATGGGCTTCTATACGGAAGGGTAGCTGTACTGTAGCATGGCTGAGCCACCGAGCTGCTGCCATACGTACCGTTTGCGGTGCAGTACTTAACCTACCCGGAGTAGATAGAATGACGCTACTTCATCTGGTCTTACGTAGTAACATAACGGCGTCCGCCGCGTGCGGTAGCAACTCAGTGACTCACGAACTCACCAACTCAGTTGAAGTGTTTCTATCTTTGCCGCGAATATGGACCTACTCTTACTTCAGGCCGGCATCTTTATTGTTAGTATTGCAGCATTGCTGTGGGCAAGTGATAAGTTTGTGGAGGCAGCTGAGAACATCGGACTTTCATTAGGGATATCACCGTTTATCATCGGGGTAACGATTGTCGCCTTTGGCACCTCCTTGCCGGAGCTGGCGACAAGCATAGTTGCTGTGCTTGATGGTACGCCCGAGATCGTGATTGGTAATGTAGTTGGGTCTAACATCACTAATATTGCGCTGGTACTCGGGCTTACTGCGGTAGTCGTCAAGAATATTGACCTGGAGTACAACCTCTGGCACATCGATATTCCTTTTCTGTGGGGAAGCGCCTTTCTGCTCTATTTTGCGGTGATGGACGGGAACCTGTCGATGTACGAAGCGTTCCTTTTCCTTGGAGGTATCGTTATCTTTCTCTCCTACAGTCTCAAGGGGCAAGACCGGCCAGACAAAAAGGACCGGCCTTCCGCAAGTTGGAAAGACTACTTGTTTCTGATTTTGGGCGGTGCTATGGTGAGTATTTCTGCTAGCTACGTAATCTCCGCCATCACGGAAATCAGTATCATCCTTGATATTGCACCTACGGTGATAGCGCTTTCTGCCGTTGCTATTGGAACCAGCCTTCCTGAAGTGGCCGTCAGCCTTGCTGCTGCTCGGAAGGGGAAGGCTTCCATTGCCGTTGGTAATGCGCTGGGGTCTAATATCTTCAATACCTTTATTGTGATGTCTATCCCCCGATTCTTCGGGAAACTTTCTATCCCCGGAGACATCATCAGCATTTACCTGCCGTTGATGATCGTCATGACAATCTTACTTGGGGTGATGAGCAACAACCGTAAGATTACCCGTTGGGAAGGCTTGGTACTTTTACTTTTCTACCTATGGTATTTCGGTGTAATTGTCGAGAATAGTGGTGCCTAGGCGTTCGTTATTTAGAAACATTCTAATAGTCTTTATACCTCCCCATGACAGAAGGAGACCCATTGGTATTTTACCTTTGCCCTAGGCCCCAGGACCACATTATGCTCCAACACGTTCACATTCTTACGCTCACTCACCGTCATGCCAAGCTAAAGGCAATCGGAACCATAGTTGCTGCCTTTGAGGCAGAGGGCAAATTGCGTGAGCGACTAACCGCACTTAAGGAAGGCGGTAGAGTTGATGAAGTGTTCTATCTTTCAACGTGTAACCGCATCAGTTTGCTCTTCACCACTAATGAAGAAGTGAACCAGGAGTTCCGTGAACAACTGCTGCCGGGAATTGAGGTGCCAGCAGCGGTCGCGGAGATGGAACACCTACGTGGCATGAAGGCTGTTTACCATCTTTTCGAAGTAGCTGCTTCCATTGATTCACTCGTAGTTGGCGAACGACAAATTCTTGGTCAACTCCGGGAAGCTTACGAACGCTGCCGGAAGTGGAGCCTTATTGGTGATGACCTGCGCATCGTTTGTGATCGGATCGTTCTGGCCGCAAAGGATGTTTACAGCAATACTAGGATCGGAGAAAAATCAGTCTCTGTTGTTTCCCTTTCGATGCAACAACTGCGGAAATTTCAACCTGGCCCCGACGCCCGTATTCTGATGATTGGCGCTGGGCAAACGAATCTGCTCGTCACGAAGTTTCTCAAAAAAGCCGGCCATCAACACCTGACGGTTTTCAACCGTACGGCCGCACGTGCCCAAAGCCTATCCAATGCTTTTCCCAAAGGAGAAGGTTATGCACTAACGGAGCTTAGTAACTATGAAGAAGGCTTTGATGTCTTAATCGTCTGTACGGGATCGGCTGAAGCAACCGTTACGCCCGAACTTTTTCACTGGCTGCTGGCTGGTGAAGACCCCCGTGATAAGGTAGTTGTTGATCTGGGAGTACCGGCAGATGTTGCTGAAAGTACGGTAGCTGGTTCCGACTTCGAGTACGTGGGTATTGAACAACTCCGCGCTCTGGCGGAAGAGAACATGGGCTTTCGCCGTACGGAAATCAAACGCGCCCACGGGGTCCTGCACAAGCACCTTGGTGAACTGGAGTCTGCCTACCGCCAGCGCCTGCTAGAACGGGCAATGAGTCATTTGCCGCAGGAGATCAAAGCGATCAAGCATACGGCAGTAAACCAAATCTTTGCCAAAGAAATCAAAGACCTTGACCCGGACACCCGTGACCTTATGTTGCGGATGATGAGCTACATGGAGAAGCGCTGTATTGGCATTCCAATGAAGGCGGCCCGGGAAGCTATTTTGGGATAGTAGTGGCACTGCTAACAAAGCCGGTACCGGTGCCCCGGTAAAGCAGTAATCATACCTTTCATTTCCAACATTAAAAGTAAGCTGGCGAGACGGGCCGGAGGCTGCTGCAACGTAATATGAAGCTCATCAATCTCTACACCGTCACGATCGCGGAGGTGATCTACAAGTGCTTGTTCGGCGGGGTCCAGGTCTTCGAAAAGCCGCCGCTGGCGGCCAGTTGCGTGCCCTTTCCAACCGAGGAGCTCTACAACATCTCCAGCAGATTCGATCAAGTGGGCGCGTCCCGTTTTTATAAGCAGGTTACAGCCTTCAGTGAGCAGGTCTCCGCCTCGACCGGGGCAGGCTCCTACTTTTTTGCCCAGCTCATGTGCCATCCGGGCAGTAATCATTGAGCCTCCTCTTACGGCGGACTCTATTACAACGGTAAGATCAGAAAGCATAGCCACCACGCGATTACGGGCAGGAAAATGATCTTTCTCAGGCTTGGCCCAAAACGGATAAGCTGTAAGTACTCCTCCTCCGTTCTCTGCCATTCGGAGCGCTGTCTTTCCGTGTGCCTGAGGATAGATTCGGTCAAAACCACTTCCCATAACTGCAAGGGTAGGAAGGCCGGTTTGGAGACAACGACGGTGTGCATAAATGTCAACTCCGTAAGCAAGTCCACTGACGACCAGTGGGCTAAAGTCCGCCAGAGGGTCAAGAATTCGTTCAATCTGACGGGCTCCATTGCTGCCCATTTCCCGGGTGCCGACAATGGCTATTGTACGCGGGTTGTCAATATCGGCTTCTCCATAATAGTACAGGATCGGAGCGGCGCCAGTATGCTGTTGCATCCGGGAGGGGAAATTGTCATCTAGGCAGCAGAGTAAACGGATGTTGTGGCGCTCGGCGTGCCTGATGATGGCCTCTGCTTCCTGAAGCGCCCGATCCGGGCGCTCGAAGGCCGATGCCGTTTTCTTTGCAATGCCGTCTACCAAACACAGCTCCTGCGTCCGCGCCCGAAAAACGGCTTCTGCGCTGGTAAAATGATGGATGAGGTTACGAAAAAGCTTAGGCCCAATATTGGGCGTACGACTGAGCGCAAGCCGGTGGTAAGTATCCGGATGCATGATAAGTGGAAGTCAAAAATTCAGAATTTGTCGCGAATTTGAAAGGGCATTTATTGGAATTAGGTTGGGCTGTTGACATAGCGCGACGTTGCAAATGTACTAATTGAGACACAAAATGTTGGGTGTTGAGCGGATAAAATATCGGCAGACACTAAATAGTGGCAATACGGGCGAAGGAAATTTGTATATTTGCAGTCTATTTAAGTAGCTTTTTTATTGTTCTTACGTCTTAAAAACCACTGAAGTATAAATAATCCTTCCCTCAACAGATTTCTTATTGCTTTTGGTGAACTTGACCTATTTCTTCTTTTTAAGGCGACATTGTAATCTCCCCCATGAATAAATCGTTTTTAAGAATCCTGCTGCTGCTGTTACCCACGCTTATTGTGGTGTCTGGTTGTGTCCGTGATGCGGCAGTTTCTACGCTTGATACTGAATTGGAGCGTACCCTCATTCGCCTAAGTGAAAACAACTCTTTACAAGACTACATGCTGCCGGATGGCAGTAACCTTGCTGGCATTCCCGCCGGTATCGGAAACCCGCTTACGGAAGAGAAAATTGCCCTTGGCAAAATGCTGTTCTACGAAACAGCTCTTGGTCGTGATGCCATTAACCCCGATCAACTTCGTACATTTTCCTGCTCTACTTGTCATGTTCCTGAGGCGGCATTTACCTCTGGAGCTGCCCAGGGTATTGCTGATGGTGGCGTAGGGTTTGGCACCTTTGGTTCAGGACGAATGATGGACCAAAACTATGAGGAAGACCAGATTGATGCCCAGGGGGCTCGTCCACTCTCCATGCTTGGGGTTGCCTACGTAACCAACTCGATGTGGGCGGGGCGTTTTGGCGCCACTGGCGCCAACGCGGAGGTCGCTGAAGTCTGGGGTGTGCACGACCCTGCAACTGAAGTGAATCACCTTGGTTTGGATGGCCTTGAGTCACAAAATATTGAAGGAACTATTACTCACCGGATGAGTACTGATGCTTATCTGCTGGATACGCTCGGCTACCGGCGCATGTTTAATAGTGCCTTCCCTGACTTTGAAGGAGAGGCGCGCTACGGCCGTGTAGCCATGAGCTTCGCTCTTTCCGCTTATATACGGACACTGCTCCCCAGCAACGCGCCCTGGCAGCAGTGGCTCCGCGGCAATAAGGATGCGCTTACTGATAGTCAGAAAAATGGCGCGAAACTATTCTTCGGAAAGGCGGGCTGCTACCGCTGCCACAATGGCCCCGCGCTGAATGGCAATTCGTTTTATTCGGTAGGGGTTAATGACCTTTGTGATATCCCCGGCGGTGCCCTGCGAACAAGTGCCGACGATCCTCGAAATCTTGGGCGTGGAGACTTTACCCGCCGCGCTGAAGACATGTTTAAGTTTAAGGTGCCTCAGGTGTACAACACCAAAGACATGCCTTTCTACTTCCACGGAAGTAGCAAGACAGATCTGCGCGAAGTAGTAGAATACTTCAATGCAGGGGTTCCTGAAAATGACCGCATTCCCGCCGCAAATATTTCAGATTTCTTCCACCCGCTGAACCTCACGGATACGGAAATTAACGAGCTGACGGACTTTTTAGCCGAAGGACTATACGATTCAGATCTGCAACGCTTTGTGCCCGAGACGGTGCTTTCGGGAAATTGTTTTCCGAATAATGATACGCAGAGTAGGGTAGATATGGGGTGTGAGTAGCGGGCAAATTCATAGCGTAGAAAACCAACTACCCCCTATCTCCGTTCGGACAATTAGTGCCTGATAACAACGAAAACAAGCCCGTAGACCCAGCCATAATCGCTATGGGAGACACATGGTTCCACCAACAAAAGTGGAAACCATTCCCCTTTCAGTATGCTACCTGGAAAGCCTACCTGGCTGGCCGTAGTGGTCTGGTAAATGCGCCTACGGGGAGTGGTAAAACCTACTCGCTCATTATTCCGATTTTACTGGAGTACTTGCAAGAACAGGCGGTTGCGGGCGCGGACGCAGGTGCAAAGACGGGTAAGAAGAGTACCGCTAAAACCTCTGGCCTTCGCGCCATTTGGATAACCCCAATCCGGGCCTTGACCAACGAAATTCGCCAGGCGGCGCAGCGCGCCGCGAATGACCTCGGTGTACCTTGGACGGTCGGTATCCGCTCCGGAGATACCTCCACTTCCGAACGAACGAAGCAAAAGAAAAACCCACCAGAAATACTCATTACTACTCCCGAAAGCCTTCACCTGCTGCTGGCCAGTAAAGACTACGAGAAATTCTTCGGAAATCTCCGCGTTCTGGTCGCTGATGAATGGCACGAACTCGTCGGGACGAAACGCGGAGTTCTACTCGAATTAGCCCTCAGCCGCCTGCGCGCAATCCAAGGCTCAGACTTCCGTACCTGGGGCATCTCCGCCACCATCGGTAATATGGAGGAAGCAGTAGCTGTACTTCAAGGCAACAACCCACAACCCACAACTGAGAACCCACAACCCACAACCGACACCCCACAACGGACAACGGACAACGGACAACCGGTAATCATCCGCGCAGACATCATAAAGGAAACCGAGGTCATCACCGTGATGCCCGATGAGATTGAACGTTTCCCCTGGGCTGGGCACTTGGGAATAAAATTGCTGGATAAGGTTGTCCCGATCGTCCATTCTTCCGGCTCTACCTTGATCTTTACCAATACAAGGGCTCAGTGCGAAATATGGTATCAACGCTTGCTGGAAGCTGACCCTGATTTGGCCGGTCAGATTGCGATGCACCACGGCAGTATTGATCGAAAACTCCGGGATTGGGTGGAAAACGCCCTGCACGAAGGAACACTTAAGGCAGTAGTCTGTACGGCAAGCCTTGATCTTGGCGTAGACTTTCGCCCGGTAGAAACCATTGTCCAAATCGGTAGCCCAAAGAGCGTCGCTAGATTCTTGCAGCGGGCTGGTCGTTCTGGACACCGGCCAGGGGCGAAATCGGTCATCCATTTTGTACCAACGCACAGTCTGGAACTCGCTGAAGCTTCCGCCCTGCGTACTTGCATCGGTCAGGGGCAGATCGAATCACGGACTCCTTACGTCCGGAGCTTTGATGTTCTGATCCAGTACCTCGTTACCCTCTCGGTGAGCAGCGGTTTCCGGCCGAAGGAAATCCTGGCTGAAGTTCGTCAGACTTACTGTTTCTCCTCCATTTCTGACGACGAATTCGCCTGGTGTCTGGACTTTATCACGACGGGAGGCAACAGCCTCGGTGCTTATGATGAATACCACAAAGTGGTTGTTGAAGATGGGGTGTACAAGATCGCAAGCAAGCGGGCTGCAATGATGGCACGCATGAGTGTCGGAGCCATTGTCAGTGGCCAGGTAATGATGCTGAAGTATTTGCGCGGCGGCAGAATTGGTACGATTGATGAGTACTTCATTTCCAGTCTGAAAATTGGTGATACCTTCTTCTTCGCGGGCCGTTCGCTGAAGTTGGTAAAAGTGAAAGGTTTGGAAGCACTCGTGAAAAAGAGTACGGCTAAAAAAGGGAAGGTCCCCAGCTGGCACGGCGGCACTCTTCCGCTAAGTACCCAAATGTCTACTGGCCTCCGGCAAGCTTTAGATGACCTAAAGCACGAAAACTATCATGACGCAGAATTGAAGAAACTCGCCCCCTTGCGGGACCTTCAGGCAAAACGGTCTGCCATACCCGGGAACGACGAACTTCTAATTGAATATTTTCACGACCGCGAAGGCTACCACCTTTTAATGTACCCCGCGGATGGCCGGGGCCTTCACGAAGGTCTTGCTACACTAATCGCTTACCGGATCAGCCAGTTTGCGCCCCTATCTATGACGATCGCGAGCAACGACTACGGCTTCGAACTGCTCAGCGACCAGGAAATCCCCATTCAGGAAGCACTCGGCTCCGGGCTCTTTGAATCTTCCAACTTGAATACTGATCTCGAAGCCAGCCTCAACGCCAATGAAATGGCCAGTCGCCGGTTTCGGGATATTGCTACTATCGCTGGCCTAATCTTCAAAGGCTATCCTGGTAAACAGAAAAAAGAGAAGCACCTGCAATCCAGTAGTAAGCTTTTCTTTGATGTTTTCAGCCAGTACGAACCCAATAGCCTGCTACTTAATCAAGCTTACGATGAAGTAATGACCTTTCAGTTGCAGGAAGAACGCCTAAGAAATGCCCTGGACCGTATCAACAGTCAGACCATCCTGTTTCAACAACCTGTTAAGGCTACACCTTTCGGTTTCTCTCTTATCGTAAGCAGACTGCGGGAGAAAATGAGCTCTGAAAAACTAGCCGACCGGATCAAACGCATGCGACTATCCTTAGTTAAGTAGTCAAATAGTCGCTACCGCATAAGGATGCTCGCTTCGCTCGTGATGAGCTTTTTTTTAAAAAAAGCTATGAAGTAATGCTGCTGGAATTTGGTTCGTCGCCAGACGGCACCGATTTTGACTATTTGACTATTTGACTATTTGACTATTTGACTATTTGACTATTTGACTAATTTTACGCCTATGGAAACCGAAAAGATTCAGGAATACCTTGAAATGGCCAGCGATGGCATAGTTGCCTATGCGCCCAAAGTACTTATTTCACTACTGATTTTGTTGATTGGCATCAGGATTATTAACAAAGTTGTTAGCATCACCGTCAGTAGGATGACGGAGCGCGGTATCGGGGCCGATCTAACACCCTTTTTGGGATCTATCGTTAGTATCGGTTTGAAATTGATGCTGGTTTTTGCGGTAGCTAGTATTCTGGGATTTGATATTGCGGCCTTCGTAGGTGTTTTGGCGGCGGCGGGTTTCGCCGTTGGGCTAGCACTACAGGGGAGTTTGAGCAACTTCGCTGCAGGGATTCTTATCGTAATTTTTAGGCCTTACAAGATCGGCGATTGGGTGCAGATCCCGGACAATTACTTCGGGCAAGTTCAGGAAATTCAGATATTCAATACCATCCTTGTTACTCCAGGCCAAAAGACCTTAATTGTTCCAAATGGAGAGGTCATCAGTGGGGTAGTGACCAACTTCAGCGAAAAGGGACACATCCGCCTGGAGCTGACCTTGCTGTTGGGGTACGAAGAGAGCTTTCCTAAAATTAAAGCGGTCATCGAAGATGCCCTGAAAGGCGTAGACGGAATTCTTCAGGAGCCAGCTCCGGAAGTAGGGATTGAATCTTTTGACACCCATAATGTCGTAGTAGCAGTACGCCCGTTCGTTGCGCCCGGTGCGTATTGGGAAGGCACCTTTGAAGCTCACGCAAAGATCAAAACGGCGCTCTCCGCCGCAGGAATTAAAATGGCTTACTCCGAAGGAGTTGATCTTGGCCCCATTGGCGAATAGTCCCGGTTAATGCGCGGCAAGGCCAGCAGCGCAAAAAGCCCAATGAGCACATTGCAACCAATATTGATGGTGAAAAAGCTAATGTTCGCCCAGCTAAAGCTGTCGAGTGGAGACACGTCGTAAAGCTGAAGCGCCTCCCCGGTAAGGAAGTGATAAGTTCCCATACCGCCTGGACTCGGAACCACAATACCCCAACCGCCGGAAACGAAAGTGACCAGCGCCGCTTCAATGCTTAGCGCTGCAGTAGGGGAGAAGGCCAGAATTACGAAGTAAGTCATCAGAATGTACATCACCCAGATGTTGATACTGTGCAAGAAGAATAGTACCGGACTTTCCACTTTTAGCGCAGTTTGCATGTCTTCACCTAAGCCTTTAATGATGCCAATTATCTTTTGTCCAATGGTGCTTTCTATGATTCGTGTACGCTGCCACCAGGCCAGCACCAAAACAAATAGCCCGAAAATGGAAAGTATCTGTAAAATCTCGATTTTGTCACTTAAGTTGACTAACTCAACGGCTTTGTCCCATAGCTTTTTGCGGCCCAGTAAGAGCGCAATCCCGGTGATGAACAAGAGCATAATTACATCGATGGTTCGCCCGACAACGATGGTGCCAACTACCCGCTCCAGGCTAATTTTTTCGTAACGGGCCATGGCTGCTGCACGGACGACTTCCCCTATGCGCGGAAACCCTAAGTTGGCAAAATAACCGAGGTTGATGGTCAGGAAAGCATTGATGAGACGTGGGGTATTCCCGAAGGTGCGCAACATCATGTTCCAGCGCAGGCCCCGGCTCAAGTTGCTGACGGAGAAGGCCACGAGCGTCATCAACAACCATAAAGGATTGGCACTTTTAAAATCAGCGATCAGCCTGTCCAGCAAAATACACTGATCCGTTGGTATGCCGTCCAGCTCGCATTGCTCCAGGTAGGCAGCTTGCTGGCTGCGGTACATCAAAAACAGGATGCCGAAGCCCACCCCGATGAAGAGTAGGAATTTTAAAGCGTTGGCCAGGTTCTTGTTCATGGGGCAAAGGTAGCTAGGTCCGTTGGTATTTGGTCTATTGATACCTCCGGCGCGCACTTCGTTGGCTGCAGGTAAGATTTTTTGGCGAGGCCGCAGGTGCAAAGGACGTTTTTGGCGACGGTCAAGCTCTCGGCCAAGGCTTTCCAAGCCGAGTACTCCCGTTGAGAACTCGACCTGGAAGGCCTCGACCGGAGCCTAAACCTCTCTTTGCACCCGCGACCGCGCAAAAAAAAGTTGCTGCCACACTACAATGTGCGGCAGCAACTCACGAATTCGTCAACTCAACTACTCACTCATCCGCGCCACTCGGCAAACTCCGTCTCCGAAGGTTTGCCCAACCACATCATTACCAGCATAAAGCCGGTGATGAGCAGCAGGTTAATGTTGCCCGTAACAAGTGCGAACACAGAGGCCATAAGCCCGGCGCCTTCCAGGAGCGCGAGGCGAACGATGATGCCCGCACGGTAGCCATTCATTGCGGAATGGTAATCCTTGCGTTTTTCCTGGGGGTAGTTTTGGAGCACTTTCCCGGATAGGATGCGAGACATGGTGAGGCACAGTAAACCGAACCCACCCACAATGAGTAAATCCATCGACGGACTGAAGAAGGCTCCAGCCCCAGTGTGATCTCCTGAGGAGTTCAAATAGTACACCACAAGGGCGAACAGCGTCAGCCCGGCCATCAGCGCGTAGGCGATGATGGAGAGGGGCTGGAATTCGTTGGTATTATTCGATTCCATGCATCATTTTTTTCATCCAGCCGGAAATGGCAATGAAGAGTAAGCCAGCCGTGATCGGTACGGCCGCAAAGATCAGGAAGAAGCCGCTAAGACCGACCTGTTCGGCGATGGGCTCAATGTAAGAGCCCGTAAGACCCGCCGCGAAGTTGGCGATGAAGTTGGCCACAAAGAACACACCGAACATAAGGCCAATGAGACGAACCGGAGCCAGTTTTGAAACGTAGCTGAGACCCACCGGCGAGATACAGAGCTCGCCCAGTGTATGGAATAGGTAAGCGGCAATAAGCCAAAACATACTCACACTAGCCGTTTTGGCACCGTCCGGAATGCTCAGGGCACCCACCGCAAGAATGGCAAAACCAAGACCAAGGAGAATGAGGCCCATCGCAAACTTCACGGGGCCAGCTTTTAGCCAGGAAATCTTCTTCTCCCATAGTTTAGCGAAAGCAGGGGCAAAGCAGATGATGAAAAGACTGTTGAAAATCTGGAACCAACCGGCAGCTACTTCCGGCTCCGTAGTGGTAAACTGTTCATAAAGCATGATGCCAATGAGGGCCCACACAATTACAAAAGCAAGGCCGAGTACCAGGTTGGCAACTGCGTATTTCTTAAAGGTGATGGAGAATAGTTTGAGCAAGACGTAAGTCAAGACCATTACCGGAACAACGGTGAGAATGGTGTTGGCTATCCGGAAGGTGCTTGCACTATCGCCATCGAGTGTCCGGTCAGTATAGTCGAGCGCGAAGATCGTCATTGATCCACCGGCCTGCTCGAAGGCCCACCAGAAGAAAACGATGAAAAAGCTGAATACGATGATGGACCATACCCGGTCACGCTCAATTTTCAGCAGGGAAGTGTCCGATACGATCCAACCAACGAAGGCAATTACTGAACCAATGATAATCGGTGGCATGATCTGTCGGCTGAAAGTTTGCAGGGCGTTGACCTGTGGATCCATGAAGTAAACAATCAGTCCGTAAACAACAGCGGCAATGGCAGCGCCAATTATGCCCCAACGAATGGCACGCGGTCCTTCCTGACCATCTCCCTTAGAAACTTCCGGGAGGTCTCCTGCTTCCGCCTGAGCTTTAGCAAGATGCCCATCAATGGTGGCTCCGCCTGATTCAACGGCGAGGTTGTCTGCATCATAAGCATCGAGTTCGCTTGGCGCCAGACCGATCCGGCCAAAGATGCCCTGCGCAAAGTAAAACTGAATGAGGCCAATAAGCATAAAGATGCCCGCCAAGCCGAAGCCATAACTATAGCCCCAGTCGTCACTCTCGCCGTAGTAGCTACACAGCATAATGCCGAGGAAGGCACCAGCGTTGATGCCCATGTAGAAGATGGTATAAGCACCGTCTTTAAGATCAGGTTCTTTATCGTATAACTGGCCAACGATGGAAGAGATATTGGGCTTAAAGAGTCCGTTGCCGATGATCAGTAGTAAAAGACCCAGGTAAAAGGCTCCTTCAATCTCTAGTGCCATAGCCGCATGACCCAAGGTCATGATAAGCGCTCCTGCAAGTACGGCTTTTCGATAACCGATGTATTTATCGGCGATAATGCCACCGATCATCGGAGTAAAGTAGACAAAACCAGTGTAAATACCATAGAGGGCCAGGGCGTCAGCACGATCCCAGGGAGTTTCACCAAAGGCCACTTCCACCAGGAAAACTACGAGTAAAACCCGCATGCCGTAGTAACTGAAACGTTCCCACATTTCAGTAAAGAAGAGAACGAAGAGTGCGGGCTTTTGCCCGAAAATATTGCCCTTTATCTCAGGAAGGGAAGAAGAAGTTGAAGCCATAATCCGTAATTAGTTGCGCTAAAGAAACGAATTTTCAGCGAAGCACAGGCTTTTCTACGATTCGTAACCCGTTATTTATTTGTTAGCATCTACTAATTGTCTGCGTTCAAACACTTTACGGAGGCTGGCGCCAAACCACCCACCGAGGCCCGCCGTGATGCCACCCCACAATGCGGTGGCTACTACCAGACCCCAGCCATTGCCTACGCCAAAGGTGACGGCCAGCCGGTCCGTAAGCCGTCCTTCGGAGTCAAGATGAAGAAAGCCGGTGTAAAGCCCCCATACCAGTATACCCGCCATAAAGGCCAGCCAGAAACCATTGCGCCGCCAAACGGGGAATAAAAGTGCCAAAGCCGCCGCGGCTACCGCAGGGGCCCACCAAGGTGCACTAAGGTAGAGGCAAAGAATGCTAAAGACAATGATGGCGAGTAGGTAGAAGAATCTGTACATAATGGGTGAATTTGGAGTGAGCATCCTCCATTGTGAATATGGGCAAGTGCCCCTCGCGCTCGTCCGCAAACGTTAAGTAGGTACTGCTACCTCCGAATCAGCCGCCGCGTACCAGCCCGTCCATCCTGGGTGATAATCCGCACAAGATAAACACCAGGAGTAAGCCCTTCGAGGTTTAGGTCTGCAGTGGTTCCTGAAGTCGTTCTTGTTGTGCTCATCCTGCGGCCAGTAAGGTCAAACAACTGAATCTCCTGCGGTCGGAGACTGGTAGACCAGCGTACAGTGGTAATACCTGCCGCCGGATTCGGAAACATGGACCAGTTGGTCGCTTCCAGCCGCCCAGCCGGCGTATCGGTACAGACATTGTCGAAGACGAAAGCCTGGAAAGTATCCACCACGCCGTTGCAGACACTTGCGATCTCGATTTCATTGGTACCGCAGAGGTTGGCGCCGCTTACGCTGACACGGGTAGTATCGGTATCTACTTCTGCCCACTCATCCATTGAGCCGGTGGGCCGATAACGGATGCGGTAGCTTCCGCCGGGGGCGGCGCTGGCAGGCCAGGTGAATACCGTCTGATCAGCGTCCTCGCTATAGCTTGCGGTTAGGGCACGGGGAGGTGGGCAGCCTTCGGCTTCCGCGATGTTGATGCAGTAATCTTCCACTTCGCCGAAACCAGTTATGCTGGGGCAGGCGCCGCCACGAACACCTCGAAATTGCATCATCACGCGCATCCGGGTCAGCAATAGGTCCGCATCTTCGGGGATGGTGATGAGGCCAGTGACGGGCTGGCCATCCACATTCTCCAGCTCCAGAGCAATTTCTGAAGAACTAAAACGACCGTTCTGGTCCCAGTCTACGTAAATGCGGAACTCTTCCTCATCGGGCATGCCGTCTTCAGTAGCGGGGGTTAGGGTGACTGGGTATACGCCACCACGGACGAAGGCGCGTTCAGATAACTCCCCAAAACTGGTGTAAGCCCCCGGCTCCCGGCTGCTTTCGTTGACGACAATATCACCAATGTTTACCGCACTGATCCATTCCGTGTCGTTGTCAAAATCTTCGGGAGTACAGTATTCTGACTCCTCGCAGGAGCCACAACCGAAGCTCAGGATGGTCATTCGCTGGCCAAAATCTGTCTGGAAGGTGTCGCAATCTGTCTGGAATTCTAATTCGTAGAAAGTACAGGGCTCGATGTTACCCGCTATGGCGATGGTGCCACTGTTGGAAGTACGGGTAAGCCAATTTTCTTCGCCGAGTTTGCGGTAGCGAAGGCGATAGAAGCTGCCGGCTAATAGTTCGGTGTAGTTGGCGATAAACAATTCCCCGGGCGCGGCTTCTACAGTTAGGTCTTCGGGGATAATGCAGCAACCGTCGGTAGCAACTGTCAGTACTTCGGTGGCTACCTCTTCGGGGCCGCAGCTACTGAGGAGCTGAAAGTCGTAGGTAGTACAGGCAGGGAGATCATTGAGCAGGTAAGGAGAGCTAGGCGCCGAGATGGTCGTCCATGCTTCGGTACCAGTTAGGCGAAAACGCAGGTTCAGGGTGGAGGTAGAGGCAATGGCGCGCCAGGAGACCGAGAGTTGGTCGGCAGCGCCGGTAGGAGGCACTACGGTAAAGCTAGTGGGAGCAAGGCAGGCATTGCAGGCGGTCATCAAGTCGTCCATGGCTGCTCCAACGTCCATAGCTCCTCCGGTAACGGTGGTTTCGGCCAGGCTTTCGTTGGGGGCTGTGTTGTTTAGGAGTGCGGCGGCCACCCGGCGGGCGGCGGCAGCGGGGTCGGAGATGAGCAGCTCGCCAAAGTTGGCACAAGGCGCAGAATAGAGTAGCGCGATGGCTCCGGCAACATTAGGTGTTGCGGCGGAAGTGCCGCCGAAGAATCCGTAATTATTGCCAGCGTCGGTAGTGAAAGTCTCCGCACCATAAGCGCCCAAATCGATGGTAGTGAGGCCGAAACCTGCATTCCGGACTTTCTCATTCCGGGTATCCAGGTTGGTGACGGCAATGAGATAGGGGGAAGGGCAGGCGGTGGGAAGATCTCCGTCTTCGTCAACGTCTACGTTGTTATTGGCGGTAGCACCGGCGTTAAGAATTCCTGCTTCGCCAAGGCGGTCGTACAAGTCACACCAGATAGGGGCATCTTCCGGGTTGCCAAAGTCGCGGCCCCAGCTGGCATTGGTCGCTACAACGTAGGCTCCCTCTGCTCCGTTCGTTTCATCATAACGCAAACGGGTTTCAAGTACATAGCTGTAAGACTGAATAACTTCGCTCTCCAGGCTGATGAAATTATTCTTAACGACCATAAGTTTTACGTCCCAATTCATACCGACAACGCCCAGCTCATTGTTTCCTTTGGCACCGACAAGGCCGGCTACGGCGGTTCCGTGATCGTCAAATTGGCTTGCTTCAATGTCGCTGGTGTCTGAGGCGGTGTTCCAGCCGTGGTAATCGTCGATGTAGCCGTTGTTGTCGTCATCGATACCGTTGGCGGGGATTTCGTCGCGGTTAATCCAGAGGTTAGGGGCGAGGTCCTCATGGTCGGTGTCTATTCCGTCGTCCAAAATGGCGACCACGATGGTGTCGCCGTTGATGGTGACGCCACCGGTGGTGACGTCCCAGGCTGGTTCGATGTTATGGTCCGCCCCAACCACACCGTTGAGCTGACCTACGTTGACGTGATGCCACTGATCATCATACCGCGTATCGTTGGGCGTAGCCCGCTGGTGCACGAAGTGGTTGCGCTGGAGGTTTACTACGGCGGGGTCTGGCCAATATTTCTGACGGAGCTCGGTTTCGGAATGGACGTTAAAGTCGTAGGTCAGCAGCCAGGTGTTAAGGCTTTGGCCCAGCGGCTTGAAAGATGTCAATTCCGGCACTGCCGTTAACCAATTCTTTGCATCTACGTCCGCGCCCAACTGAACAATCAGTTCGCCCTGACGATGATCAAGTTGTTGAGCAGAAAGCGTGAAAGCCGAAAAGGATAAAAGAACTAGAAAGGGTAGAATAAGGCGCATGAGATCGTAAATTTGTGTGGAAAGTACGACGATTACGACTTTGATCCGCAGTGTAGTACCTCGGCGTTTGTGTTTATGACGACTTATTTGCAGCTTTTAGCATTTAGCAGACAGCGTTTAGATTGCCGAACCTGGCCACCTTAATATTGTAAGCTATGAGCTGAAGACTTCTTATTTTGCCACCCGTCGCCACGCAAAGCGAATGATAATCAGCAGGCCAGCGAAAATACCCAGCAACCACTGAATCGGTAGCCGGGTGAAGGTATAGATGCGCACCCGGTCCATAAACCACATGATGGCAAGCGCTGCCGAAATCATGATTACCAATCCGGAAAGCCGACTAAAACCCGGTAGCGACTCGATTCGAACCTGCCGCTTGACGATGAAGAAGGTCAGTAGCATACTGCCAATGGGCAATAGCTGTAGCATGACGTTAGCGTCCATTACGCTGCCGCGCTCGAACAACCATTTATAAATAGTGTAGGCTACAGAAAGAATAGCGGGGACAGCCACGAGGTACACCAGCGTAGAGTAGAGATAGTTCCACGGCGGAAGGTGGCCTTCCTCGCGCTCCATCCAACCTGCCAAAAGGGCGGCGAAGGGAATTAGGCAGAAATAGAACAGAACGTTGGCGGGGTGATCCAGCGCGTACTGGAAGAGATCGTTGATGGTCATAGCGCGAAGGTAAGTAGATTGATAGATTTGATAGTATGATAGATTTATAGCGCTGCCGCAAACCGATGCTCACTTCGTTCGTTAAGTTAGTTCTGCCTGCTCAGGGCGAACGAGCAAAGCGAGTGATTAGTAACGGCAGTAGCCTATCACCTCGAAGAAGCCGCGTAGCGAATCTACTGACCATCATATCTATCAATCTAGAACTGCAGTAGCCTATCAATCTACCGACCATCAAATCTATCAATCTATATTTATGTCCACGACCCCCACAAAGGCCAACAAAGCACTTTACGAACTCACCTGGTGGGCCTTTACCCTGGTGCTGGCCGGTTTGGTATTGCTACCGGTTTATTCTCAATTACCTGATTTCCCCTTCTTCGTGCCCAATTTCGTTTACATTGTTGTGGCCATTACCCTTACTCGCTACCTGTTTTTTCTGGATATTTCCTGGTTGCGAGACCATTTGCTGATGCAGGGTGGTTTTAGCATTTTGCTCATCCCACTCATTTTCTGGATGGTACAGTCTTTTAACAGCTTCATACTTTTTTTTGATGAACAAGGGCCAGACATCCTTATTCAACACCTCGAAAAGGATATGGGGGACATCATGAACAGCTACCTCAAGGCAGAGTACCGATTCTTTGGGGTTTGGGCCATCGTTGCAGCCATAATCACGCCTTTTCGTTTGCTTTACAATGTTTGGACGCGCTACGGTGCGGGGGTGCGGAAGTTGTAGTAGTGCAACTTACGATACACACCAATCATGCATGGGATGGTCTGCCAAATCATAATAACATTAGCTTTGTGCTTCATTTGGGCGCGAACGCAGGTGCAGGGAAAGGATTAAAGGAGCAAGGGTAGAAAGAGAGGTCCCCGATGGCGGAAATTTTGCTTGATCCTCAAAACCCAATCATTCTCACTTCCTTTTGCCGCCTGCCTTATGCGGTAGCCCAATTACGTCTGCCTCATGCGGTAGCGTCCACAAGACCACCGAGCCACAAAGATCATAATACCAACAAGTGCATTTCGATATAATCACCTTACTCCCAGAGCTACTAGCCTCTCCTCTAAGCCACAGCATCATGCAAAGGGCAAAAGATAAGGGCTTGCTCACCGTAGCCCTCCATGACCTGCGCGCCTACGGCATGGGCAAACACCGGCAGGTAGACGACTACCAGTTTGGCGGCGGAGCAGGTATGGTGATGCGCTGCGAACCTCTCGCCGAACTGATCGATAAGCTGAAGACTGAGCGCAACTACGATGAGATCATCTACCTCACCCCAGACGGAGAGCAGTACGCCCAGCGCCGTGCCAATCGACTCAGCCTTGGCAAGAACCTCCTGCTTATTTGTGGCCATTATAAAGGCATCGATCAGCGCATCCGGGACGAGTACGTCACCTTGGAAATCAGTATTGGCGATTATGTGCTCTCCGGCGGAGAGCTCGCTGCGGCAGTTTTGGTAGACTCCATTGGCCGCCTCCTCCCCGGCGTACTAAACGACGAAACTTCTGCCCTTACCGATAGTTTTCAGGACGACCTCCTCGCTCCGCCCGTTTATACCCGACCTGCGGTGTGGCGAGACCGTGAAGTGCCTCCCATTTTACTTAGCGGCCACACCGCCAACATTGAAAAGTGGCGGGAAGAACAAGCCCTCCAGAGAACTAAGGACCGGCGACCGGATATTTTGACGGATTAAAGACGCGATGAAATCGTGTGGGCAGCAAATTCTACTACTGTCCCGGTTTTGCTGGCTGAAACGTCTCCCCTCTCCGCCGGAGGGAGGTTGCGAGCTGCCTCGCTTTCTTATGTTTAGAGACAATTCTTACAGACCTGCAATCGGTTATACATACTATAAACCCTCATCAAGAGCACAAGTTATTCTTTAGGTTTACCTTCGCACTCCAAATTGAAAATATAGTGTGTATGACGAATTGCACAACGGTCTCGTTTTTGCCGTCTGAAACGTCTCCCCTCTCCTTGGGAGAGGGGCCGGGGGAGAGAGAGATTTGTGTAGTTTGTTATTCGCACGAATAATATCCTGCTCATGTCAAACTCCAAAAGCACCTACATAGCAATAATGGCCGGAGGCGTAGGCTCTCGTTTCTGGCCCGCCAGCCGTGAAGCCCGCCCCAAGCAGTTTCTTGACATTATGGGCGATGGCCGCAGCCTCCTCCGGATGACTTTCGAACGCTTTCTCAAAGTCACTACCGCAGACAAAATATTTATCGTCACCAACGGCAAATACCAGGCCCAGGTGATGGATCACCTTCCGGAACTGACCAACAACCAGATCCTCTGCGAGCCAAGCCGCAACAATACCGCCCCTTGCGTAGCTTACACCGCTTTTAAGCTGCGCGCACTCGATCCCGATGCCAACATTGTCATCGCTCCCAGCGATGCCCTGATCGTTAACGAAACCCTCTTCGCCGATAACATCAATAAGGCTCTGGCCTACACAGCGGAGAACGATGCCCTGGTCACGCTCGGTATTGCACCCGATAAGCCGCACACCGGCTACGGCTACATCCAGTTCCTGGGCGGTGGTAGTGAAAATGGCGTCTACTCCGTCAAACGCTTTACCGAAAAGCCTGATTTGGAAACAGCGAAGTCTTTCATCCGTGGCGGAGACTACCTCTGGAACGCCGGCATCTTTGTCTGGCGTGCCGAAACGGTCCTGAAGGCTTATGAGCGCTATGCACCCGAAATTTTTGCCCTGCTCTCTCAGGGAATGAGTTGCTACAACACCGCAGATGAACAAGCTTTCATCGACGAATTCTACCCACAAACGCCAAAGATATCCGTCGATTACGCCATCATGGAAAACGCCGATAATATCTTCACCATTCCCGCTCAGTTTGGCTGGTCAGACCTGGGCGCCTGGGGCGCCCTGTACCAGGAAAGCCCGAAAGACGAGTCTGGCAACGTACTGACGGCCGACAGAGTGATCACCGAAGATGTCCACAACTCCTACATCCGTGGCCCCGAAGGTAAATTAATGGTCGTTGGCGGTGTAGATGATTTGCTCATCATCGATGAAGGCGACGTGCTGGTCGTTTATCCCAAAAGCCGGGAGCAAGAAATCAAAGCATTGCGCGCGCGGGCGGAGGACCAGTTTGGAGAAAAATTTGTGTAAACCCTCCTGCTTCATTGCTTATCCTGGCTGGCCCCGGTTACTAAAGGCGACCACGTAGTTGTAGCGCAGCTAAATTTTGCCGAAGTGATTTTTGTGACTCACGCGGCGGGAAACCTAGGCAACACCGTAGTGTTGGCGAAGCTTTTCAACGTAGTGAAGCGCAAAAAGCACCCGGAAAAAACCACCTGGAGTGGCCGAGTTCAGCATAACATCAGAGAATCCTGAAACATTTAAAGTGGAAAGAGGACCGATTTTCGCGTCCTGTGGCTTACTTTGTCCGCGCTACTCGTTTTTTATTAAGCTTATCTACGAAGAACTACCCAAATTATGCTTTCAGCCGTCATTGCATGTTTCGTCATCGGATACGTCGTTATCGTGTTCGAACACCCCTTACGCTTAGACAAAACGGTGCCCGCACTCCTGATGGGAGCACTCTGTTGGGCACTGCTCAGTCTGGGCTTTAACTCAGGTGCGCTTGATGTAGTAGATTCCTACGGCCAGCTTTTCTCCCTGGGCGGGCATGGTGTTGATCACCTCTCTGATGCGGCGCACCACGAGGCCGAACATGGTTTTTCCGGTACGCTATTGCACCACTTAGGTAAGACGGCGGAAATTCTCATCTTCCTTATCGGTGCAATGACGATTGTGGAAATCGTGGATTTACACCGGGGGTTCGACATCATTAAAGGCTGGATCAGTACCCGCTCGAAAAAGAAATTGCTCTGGATCGTTGGTGTTCTTGGCTTCATTCTTTCCGCCATCATTGATAACCTAACGGCTACCATCGTGCTGGTTACGCTGCTGCGTAAGCTTGTTCCGGACCGTGACCAGCGCATCTGGTACATCGCCCTGATCGTAATTGCGGCCAACGCTGGCGGCGCTTGGTCTCCGATTGGAGATGTTACCACCACCATGCTCTGGATCGGCAAACGCGTTAGTACGGCTGGCCTGATTGAGTACTTGATTATTCCTTCCCTGGTTTGTTTCATCGTTCCGTTCATTTTCGCCAGCTTTATGAAGCCCTTCCAGGGCAACCTGATCACGCCGGCACTGGAGTCCGATGAAGGAGTACCCATGAGCGAGGAACGGCTGCTAAGCAGCAAAACCATGCTATTTCTCGGTTTGGGAATGATTGTCTTCGTACCCATCTTCAAGACGGTAACCCACCTGCCTCCTTATATAGGTATGATGCTCAGCCTTGGTGTAGTTTGGCTCGTGTCTGAGTACATCCACCCCGAAGAAGACTTTACCGAAGAGCGCAAAGCAGCTTACTCCGCCCACAAGGCACTGAGCCGGATCGAGATGTCCTCCATCCTTTTCTTCCTCGGCATTCTAATGGCCGTTGCCGCCATCGAAACGGTAGCTATCGGCGAAGTTGGCGCCTTACGTGCGGTTGCAGAGGCACTTGATTCCGTGATCCCTAATCAGGACATTGTAATTATGATTCTCGGCTTCCTCTCCGCCATCATCGATAACGTTCCGCTGGTAGCGGCTTCGATGGGTATGTACGATATCGCTTCTTACCCGATGGATAGTAAGCTCTGGCACTTCATCGCTTTCTCCGCAGGTACGGGCGGTTCAATGCTCATCATCGGTTCGGCCGCTGGTGTGGCAGCAATGGGAATGGAGCGCATTGACTTCATCTGGTACTTCAAGAAGATCGCCTGGCTGGCCTTTGTTGGCTTTGCTGCCGGTGCCGCTGTCTTCCTACTGATTGAGAATGTATTTAACGCGGGCGGTTGAGAATTCTAACAATACTCTTTTTGCTGTGCCTCTTTTTCGCCTGCGGTGAGCGCGAAGACAAACTCCTCCTCGGGGAATGGCAGGCTACGCAAGCACTGGAAGCAGGCGATAGCCTCAAACTGGATCCCGCCCAAATAGGTTTCTTCTTTGGGCCAGACAACCGCTACACCTTTCGGTCTACCCTCCGCTACGAAGAAGCGGGGACCTGGCGCTATACCGAAGGCTTCCTGATGGCGCAAGACACCACCCGTACTGATAGCCCCGAACGCGTTGTCGCGGTAGAAAAACTCACCTTAGATAGCCTGGAAATTCGGATGCTATCGGATGGTAAAGAACAGTGGCTTACCCTGCTGCGGCAGAAGTAGGTGGGCGCGGCCGCAGGTGCAAACTCCGGTCAAGACCTTCCAGATCGAGTTGCCCTCTGGGCAAACCTTTAAACTGGTCGAAGTACACTCCGTGTACGAGTGGTTGGCGTGCTCTCCGAGCGCGAGGCCTTACTTGCTCGCAGCCGGAGACTGCTCCGACGGCTCGCACACGGAGTGTGCTTCGGACCGGGCTACTTCCAAAGCAGTGAACTATCCCCGTAACTCAAGAAGCGAAAGTCGTTCTCCAGGGCGTAGTCATAGATCCTGCGCCAGTCATCACCAACGATGGCGGCGACCAAAAGAAGGAGAGTGGAGCGAGGTTGGTGAAAATTAGTGATCAGCCCGTCGGCGAGTTGTAGCTTGGCGAAGGGCGTGAGTAGGAGCTGGGTGTAGCCGGACAGCTCCGTCAGTCCGTTGGTCTGCATTAGGACCGCTAAACTTTGGATTGCGGTGATCGGGTCGATTCCAATCAGCTGCGCATCTTCCGCTACCCACTGGCCAATTTCTACCGGCCCGTCCAGCCCGATGCTTTTGCCCGCCACTACACCAGCACCGAGGTAAAATAGACTCTCCAGACACCGCAAGCTGGTGGTGCCTACACTGACTACGGGATGGCCAATCTTCAACTGCACCAACAGACGCTCAACAAAACCTTTAGTGACCGTGAAAAATTCGCGGTGCATGGTGTGTGCCCCCAGGGTGTCCGCATCGACGGGTTTGAAGGTGCCTGCGCCAACGTGGAGGGTTACTTCGGCCCAGTCAATATTATTTTCTTGTAGCCCAGCCATTACTTCGGGGGTGAAGTGCAGGCCAGCAGTGGGCGCGGCAACGGAACCTTCCGTTTTGGCGAAGACGGTCTGGTAGCGCGTAGAGTCGTCTGGTTCCGACGCACGGCCGAGGTAGGGCGGCAGAGGAATGGTTCCCGCAGCCGCCAGAATCTCTCCGAAGGTGAGCCGCTCACCTTCGGTTTTCCAACTGAAGTTAAGGGCGAATGTATTGTCCAGTCGCTCGCCGCGTTCTGCGGTCAGGGTCGTTTTCTGGCCAGAAACCTCAAGCTCCAGGTGCAGCGGGCCACGCTTCCAGCGGCGGTTCCCACCAATTAAAACCTTCCATTGCACCTGCGTACGCGCCCCCAGATTCTGTGCATAATCCACCGGATGCAAGGGGTCGAGGCAGAAGATCTCAATGGGTCGCTTCCCCTCCGCAAGCGGAAAGTAAAGCCGTGCGTGAATAACCCGCGTCCGGTTGCCGATCAGTAAGCTTCCGGCCGGAAGCCGCTGCGGTAAATCCCGGAAAATACCGTGCGAAATTGTCCCGTTTTGGTACACCAGCTGCTTTGCCGCAGCACGCTCTTTGGCCGGGTAGCGCGCGATGCGATCGTCGGGTAGGCTGTAGTCAAAAACATCGATGGAAAGATCGCGGGCGTTGGTGGCCATAGGGCGGAGTTGGATAGGCGGCAAAGATAAAAGGAATAAGGGCAAGGTGGAAGAGAGTTCACTAGGTCATGAAACGTTGCAAGCGGTACCGCAGAAGCCCTTTACTCCTTACTCCCTTACTCCCTTTACCTCGTCTTCCGTCCAAAAAATCGAAGCGTTCATCGAAAACGCTCCTCCGATAGTTTTTCATTAGCGTTCTTTGCGTTCGTACGTAATATGAACATATGTCAAATTTTCTGAAAATTCTCTTCGGTTCCTGTTTAGGAACACTTCTTGCGCTTGGTGCGCTAATATTCATTGGTATTTCGGCCATTGCTGGCCTGGCCAGTTCTGGTGAGCAAAAACCCAAGGTGGAGAACAATGCTATCCTTAAACTCGACCTTAGCCGGGTGCCAGAACTGACGGACAACGTCCCCACCGGCGGCTTCGGCTCTTTCGAATTCGAAACCGATCCCGTTCTTGGCATTCACGATGTAGTTCGTGCCATTGAAAAGGCAAAAGGCGATGATGACATCAAAGGCATCTATATGAACAGCATGGTTCAGGGTGGCGGGCTTACCAAGCTAACGATGGTCCGGGAAGCACTGATGGATTTCAAAACATCCGGGAAATTTGTCATCAGCTACGCACCGGTATACGACCAGACGGCTTACTACCTGGCTACCGCAGGCGATGAAATTCACATGGGCCCGCTTGGTGTGGTTGATTTCCGTGGCCTTGGCGCGGAGGTGATGTTCTACAAAAAGATGATGGACAAAATTGGCGTCGACGTAGATGTCTTCTACGCCGGTAAGTACAAAAGCGCAACCGAGCCTTTCCGAGGCACCAAAATGAGCCCCGAGAACCGCGAACAAGTGCGGGAGTTCCTTACCGATATTTCCGACCTCATGCTGGAAAACATTGCCGAAGGGCGTGATCTCAGCGTTTCCGCTGTGCGCGCAAAGATGAACAACCTGGAAGGCTGGAAAGGCGACGAAGCTGTTGCTGGTGGCCTGATTGACGGCATCAGCACCCGGACGGAAGTAGACGCCCGCCTCCGTGAGCTGGTTGGTTTTGATGCTGGCGACAAACTCAAGACCATTGAATTAGGGAAATATTTCTCCGCCCGCCTAAAGAAAATGAAAGCACGTGGCAACAGTGAAGTAGCCGTACTGATCGCCGAAGGAACCATCGTTGATGGTGAAGCCGAAAACGGAGGGATTGGTGATGAAAAATATGTTGCAGAACTCGAACGCCTTACGGAAGACGACGATGTGAAAGCCGTAGTGCTCCGCGTTAACAGCGGTGGCGGTAGTGCCAGTTCTTCCGAGAACATCTGGTACGCAGCCGAACAGTTGAAGGCCGCAGGCAAGCCGTTTGTCGTCAGTATGGGCGCGGTAGCGGCCAGTGGCGGTTACTACATTGCCGCCGGCGCCGACAGCATCTTCGCCGAACCGATGACGATTACCGGCTCCATCGGCGTATTCACCATCTTCCCGCAAGACAAGGGCCTGATGGAAGACAAGCTCGGCCTTACCCTCGATACCGTAAACATCGGTAAGCACGCCAACGGCTTCTCTCCTTTCCGTCCCCTCGACGCCGAAGAACAGGCCGTAATGAAAATGCGGACCGAAGCCATCTACGCTACCTTCCTTAAGCGAGTAGCCGATGGTCGTGGTCTTCCCCTGGAAACCGTAAAGGAAATCGCTCAGGGCCGCGTTTACGCTGGTAACCGCGCCCTCGAACTTGGCCTGGTTGACCGTCTTGCTGGCCTCGACGAAGCCATCGATGCTGCCGCCAACCTCGCTGATTTGGATGCCGAAGACGTAAGCGTAGGCCACTACCCTCGCATCAAACCGCCACTGGAGCAACTCATCGAAGACCTCCTCGGTGAAGAAGCGGCCAAAGGCTTCAAAACCGCAATGATCAAAGACCAACTCGGCCCCGATAACTACCGCTACTTCCAAATGATGAAAGAAGTAACCCAGAGCCAGGGCGCGCAAGCACGTATGCCGGTACTGGTGAATTTCTAGAACTGTAGCCCCAGCTTCAGCCGGTTGACTTATAAACCGCCCTTTGTGTCTCGTACACGAAGGGCGGTTTTTATTTTGATAGAGACGAACGCCTCTGGCGCGGCTATAATATTTTACCTACAGATGCAACCCCACCAGCTTTCGGCGGTTTCCTGACAACCGACAACCGACAACCGACAACCGACAACCGACAACTGACAACTGACAACCGACCATGAAGCAAGTATCCGAACTATTAGCCCTTCTGAAGCTCGAACGCATCGAGATGAACCTCTTCCGCGGCGAATCCCGCTCCGTAGGCTCCCCGCGGGTCTTTGGTGGCCAAGTGATGGCGCAGGCGCTGAGCGCTGCGATGCGAACAGTTCCGGAAGACCGCTTCGTCCACAGTTTCCATGGCTACTTCGTTTTGCCGGGCAACCTCGACATCCCGATCATCTTCCAGGTAGACCGTATTCGCGATGGAGGCTCGTTTACCACCCGGGCCGTAAAGGCCATTCAGAACGGCAAGGCGATCTTCCACCTTACGGCCAGCTTTCAGTTGGATCAGGATGGTTTTGACCACCAGGTAGAAATGCCCAAAGTCCTTGGCTACGACGAGCTGGTGAGCTACGACGGTATGGCCAAGCAGTTTGGCGATCAACTACCGCCGAACATCCTCAGAATTCTAAACATTGAGCGACCCATCGAGTTCCGGCCGGTGGAGTTCCTAAACCCCTTCGCAAGCGAGGTCTACGAACCCGTTCGCAACGTCTGGCTGAAGGCCAAAGGAGAAATGACGACGGATCGCCGCCAGAACGCCCTGGTCCTTGCCTATGCTTCAGATTATAACCTGCTGACTACGGCTCTTTTCCCCCACGGCAAAGCAATCGATCACCGCAATCTCCAGATCGCCAGCCTGGACCACGCCATGTGGTTCCACCGCCCCTTCCGGGCAGACGAGTGGTTGCTGTACAGTATCGACTCGCCTTCGGCCAGCGGCGCGCGCGGCTTTACCCGGGGGAATATCTTCGATGTAGAAGGAAAACTAGTGGCCAGTGTGGTGCAGGAAGGTTTGCTTAGGAAGGCGAGGTAGGTTTGCGCCTCCCGTTGGCGTGGCTACCTTAAGCGCTTAGGTTTGGTAGTTACCTCCATCGTAACGCCTTTTTTAGAGCGGTGGAGCACCTTACTCCCAAGCGGAAACTTGACGAATAGGGGCTCTTTTTTGTTTTTGTGCACTAAGCGAAGGTCGGCATAGTCGGACTTCCGGCGCAGCTTAGTAATGAGCCTTTCGGGGCCATAAACAATGATGTCTCGCTGCGTTGTATCCTTATTGATCCGAAAATCGAAGTTCCCGATCAGCTCAAGTTGTGTCTTTCCATCGTAGGCAATGGTGTCGCTCGTAGTACCGGGGCGATCGGTACTGAAGTTCAGATTCCGTTCGCTTTTGCGGGCAGCTTCATATTTATCTACGGCGGGAATGGAAAGGCCTGGGTTTTGTGCTTTTGCTAAGCGTTCCCAGATACTGGGCTCGGCTTTCATGGCGTCGAACTGGGCGAAACTCATGCGTTCCCCCGAGCGGCGGAGATCTTTCAGTTTGTCCAAGTCGTTATTTAGGGTTGTTAGCTTTTCCAATGGCACGGCGTCCGTCAATGCTGCGCTAGAAAGGGATAATATTTCTTTTAGCTTTTGGTACGGGGTATTGTTATTGGCAAGCTTCCAAAGCTTTTCAAAGTCAGTACCATTGTAGCCATATTCTCTTAGTAAGTCAAGATAATCACTGTTGATATTCGCAGTGAAATAGCGAAACCATAACTGATCTTCTACTCGTTTGACGTCAGCATCTCCGGTAGATTTTCCTAAAGTGACCTGGAAAAATCCATCCTCTTGTGATACGCCCGTTGGTCCCCAATCTTTTGCAGCGAAATCGTTCTGGTAGTTACGATTTGGTAAGAACTCAAAGGCGCCATCTCTACCGTCTCGGTACAGTAGTAGACTTCCTGCAGCACGTTCAATTGTCATTAAAGATGTCTTGTTTTGCTTCAAATTGCGCTGCTCGGCTTTGGTCAGGTCAAGGACTAAAATATTTACAGGGGAGTCTTCTGTTTCCTGAAAGGTAAGCATCAGTGATGCTTTAAGCGGTGCATACGTACCCTGGAATAGTGCAGGTGGCATCTCGCCTCGGTCCGTTTTCTTCGTATCGTTTGGGGCTGTTCGAGGCAGAAGAGAAGTGGGGGGGGTATTTGTTGGAGTAGGCGCGGCCGCAGGTGCAGTGTGTGTTGTGGGAATCGAAGATTTGGCCTGAGGCGTAGGAAAACTAAGCACGGGCAATGCTAGTGCGTTAATGGGTTGGGCGGGCAACAATATGCTTGCTTGGGTTAAAATTGGTGTTTCTTCCTGGACCGGAAAAGAGGATAATTGATATTCGGTAACGTTGGCCTGCGTTGGGAGGAAAAAGGCCAGCAGGGAAATTAGTAGGGTGAACATGAGTAAGAATTTCAGGTAACTGCCCCGCCACCACGGCCGGGCCGGAGGAGGGGGAGTAGGGTTAAGGAAAAGAAATTCAACCTCATCGTACGAGAGTTCCGCAGGTAATTGTCGCGCAGAAACCAGTAGCTCCTCCATGTTCTTATCGTGGCTCATAGCAAGATGGTTTTTGCACTCATGACGAGTTTGCCGAAATCACGTGGAGTATCCGTCAGTAGTTCCCGCAAGCGCTTGCGGCCCCGACTGAGCTTCATCTTCACGGACGCTTCCGAACTACCCTGCATCCCGGCGATCTCCCGGACGCTGAAACCATTGATCTCAAAAAGAACCACGGCGTTGCGCTGCTTTTCCGGTAAACGGTTCAGGGCACGGTAGAGGGCTTCCACGTCCAGTAAGGTCTCGGCTGAGGCGCCTTTGGAGCGGAGTCTTTCCAGGCTTTGCTCTTCAAAATCCACCGCCTTGAACCTGCGTGCGCGCCCCAAAGAAATGCTGCGGTTGCGCGCTGCCCGGATCATGTAGTTCAGCAGTTTGCCCTTCTCAATCCGATCAAAATGCTGAAAAGTGGAGAGCATCACGTCTTGCACCAAGTCGTTCACGTCGCACTTGCCAAAGGCCACCGTTGTGCAGTAGCGCAGGAACGGTTCGTGACAATCGGCGTAAGCCGCGAGGAATATGGTCTGTTTTTCGTTGGGCACGGTTGCGTAAAATAAGGTTGTACGATGGTATAGTCGCACGAACCCCCGAAAGGTAACACGGCTACGCAAAAAAAAATCCCGACCCGCATAAAGCGGGCCAGGAAAGATAGTTTTAATGACTCATATCTAAATACATCCAAGCTTACTCACCGTAGAGGTTCAGCCCCGGGTAAAAGGCGCCCCAGCTAAACCAGTACCCGATCATTGCCGTAGGCGTTGAGAGTTGCTGGCCTGCGCGCGGGCCACTAATGGCGGTACCGAGAATATTCCATACGTTACCTTCCTGATCGGTGAGTATATCTGTTCCTTCGGTAGTCGTCAGCGTAAAGTCAAGTACGGTGCCATCCGCCTGTTGGCGGTCAAACACGACCATTGCCTCAGGCGCCTGGCTGCCGACTACCACAAGCTGCCGGCCAGCGAATTCATCTTCAATCATCGACCAGCCTTCGGCAGCAAAGCTTTCGAAACGGTAAGCTTTTGCTTCCTCACCTTCGATCACACCGAGTACCCGTTCCTTATTGTCTACCCGGTCGTCTGCATTGTCGATTGGGAAAATGATGTTGCCGTCATTCGTTCGGTAATCTCCGTAGGGATAGGACGTATAGTCGCGGCTGAACCCAGTCTGGTCGCTGGTCACCTGAGCGGTTGGGAAGAGCGCCTTGGCGTCTGCCCAGCGGAGCTCCAGAAGGTTGGTTGTTTGTGGTACTTCCCCCGCACGTTCTCCGTTAACACATTGCATCCGCTGCTGAGACCAGTTGCTACCGGTTTTTCGGTCATAAGGAATGATGTTGGTGTTGAACAACAAGCCAGATACACCGAAGGTGGTTGTCTCACCATCCACCATTCTGTCCCAACCAATGCCGGTGCCGGTAAGTGGGCAGTAGACAACAGCCAGTGGTGCTCCGGCGGCTTCGTCGTTGATGATTTCGTGCCAGTCAAGAACGTTATGCGCGTAAAGCTTAACGCTTCCTCCGCCGTTATTTATGGCGAGAACGAGGTCATTATCATTTAGGTAAGAGGCTGCGTTGAGACTGGTAAAGTCTGGGGCGTCTACCGAAGGTATTCCGTCACAACCTGGGCCACCGTCAAAAACGTTAGCGACGGGAATGAGCCAGTCGCCGTCGAAACTACAGTCGCCTGTATTCCGTTGGTTGGGGTTAAAACCGGCATCGTCGTCGCCACAACCAGTGGCGAGTAGAAGGGTGAAGGGGAGGAGGAAAAAGTATAGATATTGCATGATGGTTTACTTAATTAACTAGCAATTGAGTTTGCTTACTGGCCGCGAGTTGCACAAGGATACCGGTGTTCAACCGGAAGGTCGGAGCAACCTGAGTACCGATGACTTTGGTGTAAACGGGGAGGTCTAGCGCGAGCTGCCAACTAATGCGGCTGCTGGGGCTAATGCTTACCGTAGGCTGAACAAACAGGAAGTCTCCGCCGGTACTGGGGGTGACTACACCGTTGGTCCGGTCGGCCGCAGCATGCCGGTAAAGCACGCTGAGACCAGGACTGATGATTTGGCCGAAAAGGAAAAGTTGATCACTTGCCCCCAGGCTCAATTGGGTCTCGGTGCCAAACTGGTAGGTTTGGGCTTGGCGAATTCCTGAGACGGGATTCGTGGTGGGCAGGTAGTCGTCGTTAACGCCCCGTCTGCGGTGTACGGTGGTTAGGAAAAGACTCATCGAAGGCCGAAAGACGGGTTGGTGACGGAATTGATTCCAGAGGATAAAGTCTGTGGCGTTGCTGCCGGGTTGGAGGTCCGCATTGAAAGTGAAACCGAATTCGTTAGCCCGGTCACTGGCGCCGTTTGCCAGCTTAATGCCGAGGCCACTACTCCATTGCCAGTTTTGTTCGGCCACAGTCGGTAACCACTGATAACGGACCAATGCTACGGCATCTCCTAGTCCATTGGTCCTGTCAATAGTCGTTTGGCCGCGGCGAATGATGCGTTCTTGCTGAACAAAAGGTACTACCAGGTCAAGAGCAAACCGGTCGGTGAACGCGTAACTTACTTCCAGAAGGATCGTCTGGGTATTGCGGGTTCGGCTCGTAGCGTCAAATGATTCTGAACCAGTATAAAGGCGGCGCAGGCGGTTGAGGTCGTAACTCAAACCTAGCTGTAGGTTTCCTTTTTCTCCACTTGGTAAGCCAAGGTTACTGGCCAGCGGAACCCCTCCCGAACAACAAGTCTGTGCGGCCAGCGAAACGGAACAAAGCCCAAAGAAAATAAGAAGAGTAACCTTACGGAAAAGCATATTTAGAGCCTTTATTCAAAGCTCGGGCAAAATGATGTAAGTACATCATTTTTACAGGTCGCGAAATGTCGGGAGAATTTATTTAGGCCGTTTTGCCTGTTCCAAACCGGGCAGTTGTTGATTTGGCGTTTCTTTAAGGCTTAGTACTATCTTTTGTTGGCGTGGAACATTCCACCAAGCTGATTGGTCAGGCTAAGTTTGTTGGGGTCCCACTTGCCTTCTTGAATCTGATCCACCATGTGTCCGGCAATTTCCATCACGGTAATGTCGGCGGGGTTCTCACCTAATTCCATCTTGCTCTTGTAGATGTTGCCGATCTCGAGGGTAAGAAAGCCAAAAACGGCGGCTTGTGTAGCCCCGTTGATGACGGCCTTGAGCGGTGTAATTGTTTCAGCCAGCGACTCTGCTACCTGCGTTAGCAACCTACCCGCAACGGAAGCAATGCCCGTATTGATGACGGTGCGTAGCAGTTGATCATCGATGTCATATTCGTACACTTCGGCCAACTCACTTACCATCTTGGTCTGGATAGCAGTAGCCGCCAGGACATCAATACCCGTAAAGGGAATCAAGCCGCTGGCCGTACTGAAAAGTGCGTAGCGTTTGATGATTTTATCCGCTTCGACGCGCTTATGCTCAAGGCCAGAAGTAAGTACGGCTTTAGCAATGGCAGTAGCCGCTGGAGTGCCGGCTTGAATGGCTTTTTTTGTTGCTGAGATGGGCATGGTTTTGCCGTTTTTGATTCTTTAATTAGAACGGTCTGGGGTAGGGGGGATGTTTGGTCTAAAGCAGTCAACACTCAGGCTGCCGCTACAATGTACGTTAGCCTGATCCGAATGCTAACACACTATTCCCCCTTCTGGTCCAACAGTAAACTGGCCAACTCCTGATTCGTAATCGTAATCTTTCCCGTCTGCTCGTCGATTTCAATTTGCCCGGCACGGAAGTGGTCTTTGGTGCAGGTGATGCTCATGCCACCGAAGCCTGCCTTGAGGTAAAATTGCTTACGGAGCGAGCGCTTGTCTACCCGGAAGCCTTCGTCGAGCACTCCGTCACCCTCAGCGAGCATATCCTGTAGCGGCTGCTCGTTGCCGTAGAAGAATTCGTCGAACTCTTTGGCACGGATGGTCTGCTGCGGTTGCTTGGTCGCGTACTTGACCAGCGCTTTTTCGAAGTCTCCTTCGTTCATCGCAAAGCCCGTGTCCCGGTCCTTGGGGATGGGAAGTTCTTCCACCATCTCCAGAAAGTTCTGGGTAAGTTCGGCGCTGGTCTCCGGACGGTCTAGCCCAACCCATTCGGTGAAGTACTGGCTGATGCTGCTTTGCGTTCGAGCGTGGCGGATCATCTGTACGTTGCGGCCTTTTCCTGCCAGCAAACGAACAGCCATGGCCATGTGGTCTACGTCCAGGTACTGCGTCAGGGATAGCTTCAGCGCTTCGCCAGATTCGTCGGTTACGAAGATCATTCCCGGTGTTTCCCGAATCAGGAAGATGCCGAGCATCCGCTGTTCTTCCATTGTGTAGTCTGCGTAGAGTAGGTAACCGCCCTTTGCTCCAATGACACCGTTGAGGCTTTGCTGCAACACCTTCATCGTGTCTTCGGAGAACTGGATAAAGTTGCTTCGATCACGGCCTTCCATCAGCCAGCTTTCGTAGTAAGCAGGAAAGAGACTTTCGTCGGGCTCGGAGAGGAAACCCTGGAGCAAATCGTTCTTGCGCTCAAAAATCTGATCCAACCGGCCAATCAGCTCAATCGCTTGCTCCGAGATCGGTAGCGATTCTTTGCTGAGCAGCAGTTCCGTTTCGGCGCTTTCGGGCTGCTTTTTTAGTTCGTGGACGATGAGGTTGTGAACGATTAAGTTATCCATGGGGGCGAAGATAGGAAAGTCAGGTAGTCAAATAGTCACGTAGCAATGCAGTCTTGCTTTACGGCTTGATTATTTGACTTCTTGGGGGCGCGGCCGCAGGTGCAGAGGAGGGTTTTTGAAGTTTGTCTACTCTCCGGCCATGGCGACAATCATCCCGTCATGGTACTCTAGCTTTTCCAGACTATTCTCAGCTAGTTCAATATACTCCTCTACGGTTTAGCGCTTATCTGATAATGCTCTGGCGTCCATGAATGCTAAGATAAGACCTATTTCAAAATAACTAGTTTCTCCAACTCCCCATCAACAATCGTCCCGGAATCCCCGCGCAGACGCACTTGATAGAGGTAAACACCACGCGCTAGCTGGTCGCCGTAGTCGTCCAGGCCATCCCACTCGATGCAGTCGTCCAGGCGGACGGTACCGTCGGCGAAGGGGAAGTCACGGGTTAGGGTCTTTACGAGGCGGCCGCTGATGGTATAAATCTGAACAATGGCTTCAACTTCTTGCCCAACGAGCGTATGGTCGAACTGGAAGCACGTCCGGTCGGTGAAAGGATTAGGATAATTCAGGATACGGCTGATGGCGTCGGCTCCGTCGGCAGCGACGATGAATTCGGTCTTGCCCTGGGCGCTGTTATTTGCTACATCCCAGGCACGGACGCTCACAGTATGAAGGCCCGGCTCCAGATCAAAGAGGGGATAGCGGACTTTGCCTTTTCGGAAGTCGTCCGCTTCCGCTTCGTAGTAGTCGTTCAGTACAATGCTGTTGCGGGTGTCTTCGTCTAGCACCGCTTCGAGATCATGGCCGATACTGTTGCCGGTCACATTGATGCCTAGGTCGTCGGTCAGGTTAACCAGCAGGATTGGGTCGTCGCTGGTCTCGCCGCCAGAGATGAAGTTTTCGTCGTCCATGAATACTTCTACGGTGGGGCCTTCATCGTCGATGATTATATCAGTACTGGTACCGCCAATGATAAGTTTGTCGTAGAACCCGGAGGCGTCGGTAAACTGGTTCAGGTCGGCAGCATAGTAGCTGATCTTACCTGCCCCGAAGGCGTAGTTGATGTCACGCGGAACAACGAACTCAAAGTCAAACTTTCCATTGGTCACCGTAGCTCGCCCTCGGAAAACGATGTTGCGTTGTACACTAACCTCTAGGGGGTTGACGGTCGGCTGGTCTTGCTGCAGCGTAGTTACGCTGCGGGCCTTATCGTAAATGGTCGGGAAAACCTGACCGTTAAAATCTGAAAGTAGGTTGCCGGCCAGGTCCGTTACTTCTCCACTGATTTTCATTTTCTGGAGGGCACGGACTGTGTCTTGTCGTTCCTCCGTGATCGGAAGGTCGTCGACCATCGTCGTTCGAACGGATTGTTTCGGAAAGGCGATCACCATGGCAGGGTCTCCAAGCAGGGTAAACTTGCGGGCGTTTTCGGTATTGCCGCTCAAGTTGACACTGGTGAAAGGAAAAGGCGTAACGTTATTCTTTGCGATGCGAATAATGTCTCCGAGGGTACGCCAGTTGCCGTCCGGGCGTTCCAGCATCGCTTTGACGGTTTCGTCGGTCAGCACAAAATTACGGGTTGCAAATACCGGGCGGGTAGTGGTGAGTAAGGCCGCAACGCCGCCGTTTGGCGTGAGGAGGGCTTCCTCTCCGGCGGAAACGAAGGCCGCGTCGTCGTAGTTGGAAAAGGTACACGTAGCGGTAATGAACACCGGAGGCTGGATGGGGTCAATAGAATTGGGTGGCCGGTTCCAGTTGCGAATCTGCGGAATGGTAAGTACCCGCTCCTGTGCCCAACCACGTGGGCCACCATGACCGAGGTAGGTCACCGCAAGGGCTCCCCTGAAAATGGCACGGTCGAGCCCCTCGGTGATGTCCGGAAAACGATCTCCGGCGGAGAGGCTTTGCTGGGGGAAAAGGTCGAAGTAAAGTTTGTCAAAATTGAGGTCCGGCTTGCGGGCTGCGACGGAAGTCGCCACGCGGTCAACGTCACGGGCGTGCTGATTCCCGTCTTCGTCATCGCCAACAAATACCATGCGGGTGCGCCAATCGCCCAGGGTGTTGGGTTCCACATCGTAGCGGATGAGCTTGCGAACAACTTGGGTGGCTTCATCCGCCGTTTTTACGGGTAATCGCCCGATGGCTACGTTCAGGTCTGGCTCCAGCGGCTGGCCGTTGGTCGCGGGGCTGAAGATGCCAAAGAAGTCGTCAGCTGGGAAACTGCCCACTTCCGTCAGCCGTCCGTCGTGCTCAAAAGCAGGGACGAAGTTTGTGCCGAGCTCCAACACGTTGCGGTGATCGAAACTTCCATCGCCAAAGAGAAGGAGGTACTTTAATTCCGGAGACCGCTCATAAAGCATCAAACCGAAGTTTCGCAGGGCCGCCGCATCGTCCCGGCCGCTGCTAAATTCATTGTAGATCTGCTGGGTGGAAACGAGAACGACTTTCAGCCCGTTGTGCGCCCGTCGGTGCTCAGCGAGCAACTCGGCTTGCTGCATGAAATTGGGGTGTGCGATGATGATCATCTCTGCATCGTTCTCCGCATGGAGGTTTTGATTTGGGAGGGCGGTTTTTCCCACCGCTGCTGGTTTTAGCAGAGGAGTATTGCTCCGAAAAGCGACGTATTCAAACAGCCGGCCACCAGCCGCTGCACTAAAGCTTCGACCTGAAACATCCGCTGCGCGGATGTCAGCTCCGTCGATTCGCCACACGGTGGCGTCGGCGGGAGGGGTGTTGTCAAACTGATAGCGGACGGTAGCTTCGCTCATGCTCTCCGAATCCCGGAAGCTGAATTGCTCTAAGTCGCCGAAGGTGAACCGACGACGGGCACGAACCTGGAACCAGTCCAGGTACCCTTCGCTGGTACCGGAGTTAGGTGGGCGAGGGTAATTCAGGGTGATGGTTACGTCTTCGCCAGGCAGCTTAACGGCCCCTTCGAGTAGGGTAGGGATGGCGGCCGCAGATTGTTCCTGCTGCCCGATCCTTACCCTGCTAGCAACGTTACTGGTGATTTGTTGATCGCCGATTTCTACGAAAAAGCGACTGGTAACGTCGGTTCGTAGTGCCATCCGCGCCCGGATGCGGGCATCCTCATCGTCCACCAGGCCAGGGATGTTGAATACGCTACGGTACTCCACCTCACGGGCGCCGGCCAGGAGATCACCAAACCAACTCTGGCCTGAACCGTGGGAGTTGCCGCCCAGCTGGTGTAGGATGTTGAATTTGTCTTCCTCAAAGTGGTAAATGGCATCATAGCTGTTCACTTCAGCGCCGCCGGAGGCGGCGGGCAGGGCGCTTACCCGCCGACCACGGCTTCCACCTACACGCAGAAAGTAACTATTAGTGGTCGAGTAGATGTTTTTTTCGTAGTTGAAAACATTACCGCTTGGCTCGTAACTCATCCGGTCTGGGCCCTGGGCGTAGAATAGGATGAAGTCTCCCCCGTCAAAATTGCCATCTCCTTCCCCCTGCACGGTAATGGGCATTTCGGTTAGGTCGTCCGGTGCGTCCACATTGATGGTTTCCGGCAGTTTGCCGGAATAGGGCTGGCCGAAGATGGCAATGTCACGCGGGTCAATACCATCCAGGTTTACGCCGAGCTCGTCGGTCAGGAATTCGCGGGTTAGTTTATGAACACCAGTTTCGGCTACCGTAAAGCGGAACCAGGTACCCTCACGAAGCACCGAGTTGGTGGCAAATACTGTGCGGGGACGGCTTCTGGGCGCGGCCGCAGGTGCAAGGCGAATATCGAAGGAGAGTAAGCGCTGAACACCAGTTGGGGTACTGATCATTGCGGGAGCGGAAACTTTGCCCACGTACCCTTCGGGCTGACGGCTTACCCCAACGCTGAAGCTGAACTCTTCCGGAAACTCCGCCGCGCCACGGGGTACACTGACGGGCTCAAAAACGGTGTTGATAACTTCTACGCTATACGTACGCCCTGGCTCTGCAGCGAATGTTTTAAGATAAATTGGTTGTTCAAAAACCTTCTTTGCACCAGCGTCCCCGCCCACCGAATAGCCAAACTGGACCTGAGTTGAACCGTTCCATTCCACCAGGATCGGTTCATCATCCCACATCAATTGATCAGAAAGCCGGATCTGAGCTGACAAGAGCAATGAAAAAACAGTAAGGCAAAGGGTAAAAAGGAGCTTGTGCATAATATAAGGTATGGAACCAACTTTAAGATACAGTGGAAAGACCAAAACGTTGTCCTGATCAAACTAATTATTGCCGCTTGTCCGCCGGGTGTCATGATGAAGACTGGCTTAAGACTTTAACTTCTATGGTTTTGCGAGCAGACTTGGTTTTGTTTAGCTTTAGGCCGTACTATTGAATGTTTTGGTTTTCTCCTCTTTTCCTCACGTCTTACTTAAGGCTCGACGGACCGCCTCAGGCCGCCGCGCAACGAAAAGGAGCCAAAAAATGTTGAATAGTATGCTTTAGGCTACAACCCTACGTCCCGATGAAAAAAATATTACTTCTTTCTTTGCTGATCGCCTGCTTGTTACCTCTGGCGGCACAAGATCCGGTCTTTTCACAGTTCTACGCTTCACCACTCCGGCTGAACCCTGGGTTTGCAGGAATAGGTACTGCGCCGCGAGCGGTTTTTAACTATCGTGCGCAACATACTTCTTACCCCAGCGCATATACTACAGTGGCGGCCAGCTACGATCAGCCAATTGAGAATACACCCAGCGGTTTCGGCTTGCGGATGATGACCGACAAACAACTTGAGGGTGCTTATAAAAACACAGAAGTTGCGGTAGTGTATAGCTATGAAGTAATGATCAATCGTGATGTCCGTGCCCGCTTGGGCCTCTCCGGTGGCATCCTGAGTACTTCGCTTGATTTTAACTCTCTAACTTTCGGCGATGTGCTAGACCCCATAAATGGAGCTGATGGCATCACCGCAGAGCAATTGGCCGCGCTTTCAAAAACTTCTGCAGATTTCGGCGCCGGTGTGCTCATCTCCGCCTATAACGTATATGGAGGCATCAGTTTCGAACACATGAACCGGCCGGACGAAAGCCTGGTGGAGTTGGGGCAAAATCTATATTCTGGTCGGCCAATGCGAACGACCATCACCGCTGGCGCCCAGATAAACGTGAAGCGCTACAGCAACCGCCGTAGGCCAGCCTACGTTACACCCAATTTTCTGTTTACCTCTCAGGCTTCCTTACGTCAGCTTAATATGGGGGCATATTTTGGCTACGGCCCGGTGGCTTTCGGAGGGTGGTACCGCCATGCATTCGAGAACGCAGACGGCTTAATTGCTTCGGTTAGCTTCCGCCAGGATGTCCTGAAAATTGGCTTCAGTTACGATGCTGTAGTCTCTGACCTGCGCAACGTTCCCGGAGGCCTCGGCTCTACCCTGGAGGCCAGCCTCATTATCGACTTTGGCAACAGCAAAGAGCTGCAGCGCCGAAGAAAGGCAGATCGATACAACGATTGCTTTGGTATGTTCCGATAGGCAATATTGTTCCCGAAAAATCCAATGTATTTAATTAGGAACAAGTTGATTTCGGAAACATTTAAAAACTATTTGTTTTTAAATTTCGCATTTACACAAATAAAAACAAATATATTTTTGTACCCAAAAAGATTACTTTTTACTAAAAAAGCTAGTTTTCCACACTAAAATTCGCAAAAAAGTTAAACTGTTGATAACTTTTCCTTTGTTTCTTTTATTATGCGACCAACAATAAAGTACATTCGCAAGCATTGGACGAAGTAGTTTTTGACTATCTGAGTTCATGGGATAAGACAACAGCAAGTTTTGAGAGCGTAAGAAATACACAGGTACATTTATTTTAAGGTTTTTCAGCTGTTGTGATTTTTGGTCTAGAAACTCCTTTATGAGACGCGAAAAATTCGTCTTCAATCAGCAAACGCTGCAGTACGACCGGGTCATTGAGCCCCTCCGTTACACGATCCTCAGAGGCTTTGCCTTCTGCTGTGCAGCAATGGTTACAGCCTTCTTAATGGTTGTGGTTATTCATGCTTACTTCCCCAGCCCTGGCGAGCGGCTACTTTCTCAGGAGAATGACATTCTCCGTTCACAGATTAACAATACTAACGAAGAGCTTACGGCTATGGCCGATGTTCTGGAATCCATTCAGGAGCGCGACGCAGGTGTTTACCGGATGATATTCCGTGAAGAACCCATTGATCCGGATGTGTGGCAGGGTGGCCGTGGTGGTCATGATGCCTACGGAGATTTGCGGGAACTCCCCCGTAGTGGTGAGCATATTGCCAACCTCCGCTCCCGTCTTGATGACCTCAAGCACCGCCTTGATCTGCAAAGCCGGTCTTTGGATGACGTCACTACGATGATCGTAAACAAAGAGGACCGGATAGCCTCAGTGCCCAGCATTAAGCCCATCCGTTCTGATCAGTTTAATCGTAAGATCGAAAACCTCTCCGGCTTCGGCATGCGTCTGCACCCGATCCATGGTGTACAGAAAATGCACTACGGTATCGACTTTAACTGTAAAAAAGGCACACCCATCCAGGCTTCCGGTAAAGGAAAAGTTGTTTGGGCTAGTAACCGTGGGGATTACGGAAAGTGCGTCATCATTGATCACGGATACGGATTTAAGAGCCTTTATGGTCATATGAGCGAAATCCTGGTCAAGAACGGTGCACAGGTTGAACGAGGTGCAAAGATTGGCCTCGTTGGCAGCACCGGCGGCAGTACCGGTGATCATCTTCATTACGAAGTTCACAAAGACGGTAAGCAGGTAGATCCTATCCAATTCTGCTACGATGGGCTCAGTACCGAAGAGTACGCCCAGTTGGTGAACGCCTCTAAGGTTAGTAATAAGAGCTGGGACTAAGGTTCGTTCTTTAATAGCTCAAAAATTTAGATCGTTAGTTCCTCTGGGGCTAACGATCTATTTTTTTGGCTCGGTAGCAGGTGCAGAGAAAAGACCGGTGGAGGAGTTGTACTCCGACCGAGTCGTATAGTCGGAGTATAACTCCTCCACGGGCAGTATTATCTTCGCCCATAAGATGAACTATCCCGAACAACTCCTCAAGGCGCACTCCCGCGCGAACGCTGATCTTGTCCTTAATCATGTGCTGAAGGACAAAAAGCGTGTTGCCGCCTTGATGGATGCCTTCCTGACCGGCGAGTACCGGGTGGTACAGCGCTCCGCAATGGTTGTTGGGGACCTAGGCCGTCTAAAACCTAAATGGCTGAAGCCCTGGCACTCCCGCATGATTGCCGCAGCTGACCCCGCACCACATTCTTCAGTTAGCCGGAATGTAATGCGGTATTTCTGTGAACTCTCTTTGGCGGCCATCAACGAAGAAGACCAGGGGCCATTACTTGACCTCGCCTTTCGCCTAACCGAAGACCAAACTGAAGCCGTTGCCATTCGGGTATTCGCCATGACGGTGGTGTTCAATTTCTGTGCGCTTTACCCGGAGCTTAAGGACGAACTGCGTGGCATCATTGAACTCACGATTGCTGAAGGGACGACACCTGGGTTTCGCTCGCGGGGCGGAAAAATACTGAAGGAACTTAACCGCTAAACCCGCTTTGCACCTGCGGCCGCGCCCAACTGATGTTCATATTTGGGCGAGAACGCTCGTGAAGACAATAGCCCAGAGATTGTGCATACGGGGCATACCTTGCCTTAACTACTCTTTGGTGAAATTCCTCTTCCAAATCTAAAATAAACGTCGTACCTTTGCACCCGCTTAAGACTGACCCGTTCAGGCTCAGGCACTTCACCCTCTTTTTAACCCCTCATTACGACTGATCCATATGAGAAATTACGAGACTACTTTTATCGTAGATCCAGTGCTGTCGACCGAAGATATCAAGACGACGGCTCAGACGTATGTAGATAACCTGCAGAAGCAAGGTTGTGATATCGTCTTTGTTGACGAGATGGGCCTGCGCACGCTGGCTTATGACATCAACCGCCGCAGCAACGGTATCTACTACAGCATTGAATACACCGCTCCGAACGGAGCTTTCCTCAGAGACTACGAACTTGCCCTTCGTCGCGACGAGCGCATCCTGCGCTTCCTCACGGTGAGCCTGGACAAGTACGGCGTTCAGTACAACGCTGATAAGCGTGCCGGCAAGATTGGCAAAGCGAAGCGCCACAAGCAGGAAAAGCCCGCTAAGACTGAACCAGCTGCTCACGGCATCAGCCGCAGGAAAGCTGACTCTCCTTCCGTAACGGGTGTCCCCTCCGGCGACGCTGAAAGCTTCAAGGAAGAAGAGTAAACCCATTCAATAACAAGTTAAAAAGAATCCCCCCATGGCTTCTAGAGACGATATAAAGTTCCTTTCCAATCCTAAGATTGGTGGACGTAAAAAGAAGTACTGCCGCTTTAAGCGCTACGGCATCAAGTACATCGACTACAAAGATCCTGACTTCCTCCTCACTTTCGTGAACGAGCAGGGCAAGATTCTCCCACGCCGCATTACCGGCAACTCCCTCAAGTACCAGCGTAAGGTCGGTAACGCCATCAAGCGTGCTCGCCACCTTGCTATGCTTCCGTACCTGACGGACCTTTTAAAGTAGATTGATAGTCTGGTAGATTGATAGATTAGTAGAACTGCTACATTCGATATGTTTTGTCGCAGTTCTCTACCATCCAATAAGGCTACCACACACTATAACGTGCGGTGGCGCTATCAATCTACCATGCTCTATCATATCTATCAATCTAAATTCCTAACCACTACTCGAAAGGGGCACCGCCCCAAAAGAGTGGGACAACATAAGTTACGATGAAAGTAATTATGCTGAAAGATGTCGACAAAGTCGGCGACAAGCACGAAGTAATCACGGTAAAGAACGGTTTCGGCCGCAACTACCTTCTCCCTCGCGGCCTTGCCATCATCGGTAATGCCTCCAACATGGGCCGTCTCAACGAGATGATCCGTCGCGAAGAAGCGCAGGAGCAGAAGAAACTTGACGTTTACCAGGCCATGGCCGCTAAGCTGAAGGGCCAGACCCTGAAAGTCGGTGCCAAAGCTGGTACGAGCGGTCGTATCTTCGGTTCCATCACCCAGCTCCAGGTAAAGAACCACCTCCAGGAGCAGTTCGGTGTAGAAGTTGAGCGCAAGAAAATCGTTCTTCCGGAAGACGTGAAAGAACTCGGCACTTACACCCTGACCCTGAAACTGCACAAGCAGGTTATTCAGGAAATGGAAATGGAAGTAGCTCAGGACTAAACCACTTCATATTGCCTCAAGGCTAAAAGCAAAGGGCCACTACGATTCGTTTCGTAGTGGCCCTTTTGTATTTTAAGACTTGGCAACCTGCAACTTGCAACTTGCAACCTTAATAATTCTCCTGAAACCATTCCCGGTAACCT
>CAYPIM010000025.1:0-43446 GCA_964410795.1 uncultured Lewinella sp.
TTCTTTGTCTTCCCGGATGCGTGTTTGTTTTGCTCTTTCTCTACGGAGTAGAAGGATATAAATAAGGGAGGAGAGAGCAGCCCCACCTGCAACTAGCAGGACAATAAAGGCTCGGGTTTGCGTAAACTTAGGAATGATTATAATAGGGAAGTGTTCAGGCTTAAAAAGTTTACCGTGCCTATTCAACGAGGTGTATTCGAAGCGATATTCTCCCGGTGGTAGTTTGGGGTATTTAATCGACTGCCCTGCTTTGGCGAAACTTGGAGTGTCCTCTAAACCCACTAGCTGGTAAGAGAAGCCTGCGAGGCCGGATTGTTGTAAACCGACCAAACCCAGGCTAATGTCTATACTGTTTCTTGCGTAGGGAAGCTTTAGTAGGTGTAAATCTGATAGAGAAGAATCAGGAGAGAGCGGGAGTCGGTTGACCCAAATTTCTGCCAGATAAGGTTTGATGAGAGGTTCGTTGGCAATGATTTCTTCAGGTTGAAAAGATACCAGCCCTTCGGTAGTGGCCATATACATTGTTCCGTCGGAAAGCGTGATAGAGTTGGCGGTAGTAAATTGATTGGATGGTAATCCTTCCTCTTTACTATATCTGCGTAACTCATCTTTTACAGGGTCGTAGTATAATATTCCGCGGGAAGCCCCAAGCCAGAGACGACCTTTTAAATCTTCTCCTATAGTAGAAATTACATTGCTGTGATAGGGCCCTAGTTCATTAACTATGCGTACCAGCCCTGAATTGTCGTACCGGTACAAGCCATTATCTGTCCCTAGATAGATGTTATCGTCTTTGGTTTTGTAATAGGAATAGATCGTTGATAGGAGTGTGTCGCTTCGTTGCAGAAACAGGGAACCATCTTCTTGAGCGTAATATTGTAATAATTGGTTGTCTTGGGTAGGTACAAGGAAAGTTGAGTCTGAAATCGGGTAAAGACCGGAAAAATCTTGTACGGAATCAACGATCGATGGAATTGGAAGCTCTGCGATACTATCCAAGGTGAAGCTAAACTGCCGTAAGTTAAAACCTGCTATTCTCAAAGATTGGTTTCGTGAAAATACCAGGCCAGGGAAAATACTTTTCTGCGCGCGCGTACCTCTCCAAGAGGTATCGTTGAAAGACCTCATGTGCATACTCTCTACTCCCTTTAAGAACCACGTAAGGCCATTGCGATAAAATCGGCCCCTAAAAACGGATGTACTACCGAGCAGTTCAGTACGGTCAACTGCTTTTTGCGAAGAAGGAATGAGTTGTAATAACTTTCCATGTTCGGTAATAGCCCAAATATCTCCTTTACCGTCCTGGTACAAGTCGTGGATGAGGTCATCACTAGGGAGAGTAATTGAACGGAAATTAGTTGTTTCTTTTGGTACCACAAGTAACCCTTTAGTAACATCTGTGATCCATAAATTTTGTTGACTATCTATAGAGAGGTATTCTGGTCTTCTAAGCCCTTTTTCTGAACCGTTCAGGATTGATCGAGATATATTTCCCGTGGCGAGTTCCACTTCAAAAACGCCAGCGGACCCAAAGCTCGCCCAATAATACCCTCGCTTTGCGCTGGGAATAGTGCTATGGCATCTTGAAGTGGGTAAGTCTTTACTGACGACTTGAGCACTGAGCTGGTTGTCGGATATGTTGATCAATTGGAGGCCGCGGCTAGTAGCCGCAAGTAACTTATGGTTGGTTAGAGGTGTCGTATGGGTAAATTCAAGCGAGGATGCAAGAAAGGTACCATTGGCCTGCTGCTCATCGGCAGATACTGTCAATTTCTCTAAACCACTATTTATATACCTAGATCCCCAAACCCGAATAATTCCATCAGAACCTATAGAATGGCTGAAAGAGACACCTATCATGGGGCTATGCAAGAGCCGACTTCTGCCAGTAGACGGAGAAAAAGAATAAATTCCATTTCCCGCTCGGAGCCAGAAATTTCCGGTGACTTGATTAAACAAAACCCCGTAATAATTACTACTAATGGTATCCTGGTCAGTCATTACTCTGTAGGTGCGGATATTTCCTGTTGACGGGGAATAAGTATGGATAGCTGTATTGGTGGTAAACCAAAGCAGACCCTCTTGATCTGGAAACATTACAGAAGAAACTTCTGTGCCGTGATTAATTTCACTTGTTGGGTCTTGAATCTTTATACTTTTTGCCTGCTTTCCATCAAAACGAACAAGCCCACTAATGTTGCCTAACCAGTAAAAACCATCGGAGGATTCACTGAAATGTGAAATATATCCAGGGTCTTCAAGAACATTATCATCAATCCATTGGTAGCCTGCCTGACCGTGTAGGGTAAGGGAAGAGGAGATTAATAGGAACAATGTAACTATTCGTGCCATGAGAGTAAGGGGCTTACGGGGCGAAGAATTCATCTATCAGGTTTGCCAGGCGGCGTAGCATTTGGGCAAGCCAGGTACTAGGGTCGTCATCAGTAATAGTAGTATCAGAGAATGATGACATAAGTTCTTCTAGATCCTCAATGCCTGCATCATTCATTGGAAGAAGTGATATTGAAGGGTTACTTAGGGCAATGGCTGCCTGATCCCTGATCGCTTGAAATACCGCCCAGTATTTTGGACAACCGACCAATGGGAACACGGCAGGCATCATCGGTTTGCTTTCAGTCCCATCTCCTCCTGCACCGCCGGAACTCATTAGGGATAGATTTCCTGAGCCTGAGCCTGAGCCGCTGCCTGGGGCCTCTTCATCTCCCTTATCCTGATCTCCACTATCTGGGGGAACGGGTGGTAGCCGGTTCAGGACAGGTTCTGCCTTTAAGGTAAAGGCAACACTAGAGTCGAGATAGGAATCTTGTCCTATATTTTTAATAATTCCTTCTAAGTCTATTGTAGAGTCTTTATAACCGTCTTTATCAGTGTTCAAGATTCCTGAGTCAAGCTTCAGGTATCGCTGTTCCATGCGAAGCCGTGCGTTGTTCATCGTGGAGAAATTGACCTTAGCTCCACTGAAAAAAACATCATTGTATCCCGAAGGATCGTTTAGCAGGTAGGTTTTGAGTAAGCGAAGGTCTGTTGCACGAATGTAGGCAGCATCGGCCCAGGGCATATAGCCTTCTAGCTTCTTTATTAAAGGCTCGATGCTGTCTACAGTATTCTCCGCGCTCTTATATCCTGAGAGTGTCTTATTAAGGTAGTTTAGATAGTTGTCCGAACTCTCGATATACTCTGGTACTTGGACTTGGAAATTGACCATCGGGTTGATGGTCATATCAGTAAGGGGACTTGACGTTATTTGATAACTGCCATCACCTTGCTCTTCGAGGACAACCTCCGATACTGTGATCTCTGAAATGTTATCAAATGGGTCTCTGGGGGTAGACTGAGAAGTAAAATGAAACATCCAGCCTAAAAAAAGTGGACGCTCTCCAAAACTTGGCAAGTAGTTGGCAATGTTTTCGATCACGAAACCGAGTGTCTTACTATCTGCGATTATAGAATTGCCGACAGATTTAACGGAGCTTATACTGTCATTTTTATTAGGCATGATTTTGTCATTTAAGGGTGAGACAGTATTAGGTTATACTGTTTTGAAGATTGATGTGACCGACTCCTCTTCTATGATGGTGCTTGGATTTTAATGCGTACTAGTGTCATCAAGTGAATTAAGGGGTTTCTAATTGTAAGGCAAAGATCTGAGATAATGATTGGCTTTGCTGTATCACATTTGTGATACATCATACTCCTTGGGTGCATTCAAGTGAGGAAAAAAGAAAGGGCATAAAGCAAGCGTGTAGCACAAATGTGATAGAAAAAACTCTTTCCACAACCCAGACCTTTGCTTTCGTCAGCCAAATTATGCACCTGCGCTCCGTCGCCCCTAAAATAGAGTGTGTCAGGGTTATAACAAAATTTGTGTTGATACCTACGCTCCATTCTTCATTCCTAAACACCTAAACCATGTACTCTACCATTCTTCAGGCTCTCCGAAAAGGAAGCTATGTCTTACTAAGCTTGCTGGGGCTACTGCTCAGCAACGTTTCAAAAGGCCAAAGCACCCCAACTGCTGCGCTCCAGAATTTTTCACCTGTTTCCCTCTCCGCCTCTTTTGGTTACGATTTCCCCTTGTTCAATCTCCCTTATGATGAGTTGAAATACCGGGGTGACCGCTACTTTGATGTTCGGGCAGACTTATTCTTCTCTCGTCACTTCGGTGGCCGGGTGGTCTACGCCAACCTTCAGACACGGCCTAAGAGCCTCATCCCTGATGAAGTGTTTTATGGGCCTACTCCTTTTCCGGTTACGCGGACGCAAAACAAGTTGTCTAGGCAATACCTAGGTATTGGCCCTAGTTACCGAACTTACGTTGGGCTTTCCCCATTCTCATTTCAGCTTGCGCCAACCTTTGGCCGCAGTTGGTTAAGGGGGGGTGATGTTTATGAAGAGGCCAATGGTTCTCCTCAACTTCTCAACACGGGTTTCAATACTTCGGCATGGGCTGCTAAACTTGATGTAGAACTCAATTACGATTTTTCTCCTCGTTTTTCCCTCGGCGTAAGTGCGTATTACATGCGGCACTTCCAAGTCCATTTTGATGATCAGTTGAATGTTGGGCCTGGTGGTATGATGACGATCAGCCATGGAGAAAACGTCTATGATTTCACTCCTAACCCTTACACGGTAAGACCAGGGGGCGTTCCGAATGTAGTAACCATTGATCCGGAAAACCCTATTTGCGAAGACCTTTATTCGGTTGGCGGAGCCTTGACGCTGCGCTATCGTTTTGGTGGCGCGCGCGCAGGTGCAAAGGAAGTTGACTGTCCTACTTGCTGCCACAATATTGGGCATCGCCTGATCGTGACGGTTCGTGATGGGCCAACGAAGCAACTCCTCGCTGATGCTGACGTAGTTGTAAAAGACATGAATGGCCAGCCGGTGTCCACGGGTACGACAAACGCTTATGGTATTGTCGAGTTTCCTGACGTTCCGCACGGGAACTATGTCATCGAAGGCCAATTGTTTGGCGTCGCTACCACTACTGCTTCGGCAGCGGAAATCGAGTTTACTCCCAAAGCAATTGTCCGGAAAGAACTCTTTTACGAGGATCTTCGCTTCATTCTCAAGGGCGTCGTGGTCAATAAGCGTGGCCGCAGGCCCGAGCCCAATGTGATTGTTCGCCTGGGAATTGAACGTTCAGGTTCAGTAGTTCAAGACAATACCGATGCAAGTGGCGGTTTTCGCTTCCAGTTAGACGGAAGTACGGACTACACCGTGGTGGGCAGCAAGAAAAACCGTCTGTCAGATATAGAGCGGGTTTCTACTGTCGGCCTGGTTCGTAGTGCCACCCTATTTGTAGAACTCGAACTTGGGGTAGACAACTTTGATTGTAACCAGGCGGCCCTGATGAATATCAAGTACGACCTGGACAGCTACATCCTCTTACCGCCAGCACGCTTTGAGCTGGACCGACTGGTACAATACCTGCGAGACAACCCGACTGACCGGCTCGAACTCGGGTCTCACACCGATAGCCGGGGCACAAATAGCTACAATCAGAACCTGAGCGAAAACCGTGCCCGATCTGCCGTTGAATACATTATCGGTAAAGGTATTGGACGAGAACGCATACTTGCCCGAGGCTACGGCGAAACACGCTTGGTTAACCGCTGTGCAGACGGCGTCTCTTGCGGAGACGATGAGCACCGGGTCAATCGCCGAACGGAAGCAAAGCTGATCTGCAACTAAGCACTTGAATCCTTCATCCCTGAAGACTCTTTCCCCTTTCGCGGAGAAGTCGCCGGTACCGTCCGGTAGTTGGCGCTTCTCCGTTTTCATCCCTTTAAATGCCTTAATAATGAAACTCCTGAAATACCTCGCTCTTATCCTTGCTCTTTTTTTCTTCGGTTGTGATCCCTGTGATGAACCAGTCCTGGAAGTCTGTGGAGGCAATGATGGCCCACCTAAGGTAGACCTCATCGTCCTGATTGATCAGAGTGGATCAATGGGGGGAGTCGCTTCTATTATCAGTAACGCCGCCGTTGCGGCGCTTGATTCTGCCAGGGCTGATTGCCCTACGGACTTGGTTACTCATTTTCTAGCTGTAGATGGTACCTGGGGCGGAACGGTTTTTAATACCAGCCATAAGCAGTTTATTTACACCGCACAGGGCGGCACGGTGCCACTGGTAAGCGATAATAATCCATCGAGTGTATCTCAAGAACTTGGTGCTAATGCGATTGAAGACCTCTCTAGCCTTGCCCCTTGGCGAGAAGATGCCTGCCGGGCCATTTTTTACATTAGTGACGAAGAACTGAACAGCGTTGACCCCCAGGGAGATTTCGCTGCTGAAACAGCAGCAACGAGTGCAGCCATCAATAGTGCTCAGGCGAATGAAGTAACGGTCTTTACTAACTACATTACCCAACAAAACCGCGGCCCGAGCATCATGCAAAACTATGATGACCTCACGGGGCAAACGGGAGGTGTTAACCTGCTCAGCCCCACTTACCTGTCGGTTACGGAAAATACCTACATCGACTTCATGCCGCAGATTGTTTGTAACGCCTGTAAAGCGTGCGAGCTTGGTCAGTTCATGAATCCGAACTAACAGGCAGAGATTATGACCAGTCTTTTACTAGTCAGGGAGGTGTTTTCTATGGAAGATGCCTCCCGATGGCCAGGCTTGACTTTTTTATAAACCCATAAATCACCCGTCATGTACCGTTTTCTTATCTGCATCACCTTGGTGGTGTATATACTGGGCTCGGCCACTCCAGGTGATTTTTGCCGGATGCTTTTTGCGTCTCACTTCGTTGGAAAGCCTCGCCAACACTATGGTGTTGCCTACGTTTTCCGCCTCGTGAGTCACAAAAATCACCTCGGCAAATTTTCACCTTTAGTGGCCGAGTCCAGTATAGCTACGCTTTTGGCCTGGCACAAGCATCTCCTAAGATCTCTACCGTTGAGCTAGGGCCGAACCTCAACTTAAAACACTTTTCGCGCCTCTCCCAACTACTCGGAGATGACGGTGCTGGTGGAACCTTCGCCTTGAAAACCGAAACACGGAAAATAGGACTGGATTATAGTTTCGCGCTGCAACATTACAGTGGTGATCTTCGACTCCTCGACTCCCATCTGCTCGACCTCAACGATAGAGCGTTTCAAGGTGCCTTCCCGTTGGGTGAATAGAGTTTGGGGAGAGTTCTTTTGAGGCAATGATTAACGGCCTTGAAGTTCATTCCTAGTTCATTAACTATTGTGAAGACTGTTTATAGTGGAAAACGTAAATGGTGAATTCTGAAAACCCAAAATTGGGAAAAATGAATACTTAAAATAACGTGTATATAGAGTCAAGCAAATAAGTTTTATCTAAAATAAAATTGAGGACTATTCGATAGTCGTCTTTCACATCCACAAATAAATTCAACATGTCACATAAAGACAAATTATGCCAACCCGCATTAGCTAGCCATATAGAGGTATGCCACGAGCAGTGCAACTTTACCCCTCTGATCATTTCTGAAGACCTTACTGGAAGGTATCCTCACAAGCCAGGCCTTCCTGCATTAATTGAACGCGAAGTAAACGAAGCACTGGATGAGAAGATAGGGGATGCCAATTCTACGACTCAAGGCGAACTTAGGAAAATAAAGAAATCGTTAGGAAGTTTGCTTGATGAGGTTGAGTGTAAAATAGTTCATACGGACGCTCTTAGAGCAAAAATGTTCTCAGCTTTTGAAGAAGAAGCTGAAAACCAAAGGGAGATGGTTTTTAATGATGTTAAGACCAAAGTTATTAGCGGTAGCGAAGGTAGATTAGACTTAACTACACCAGGCAAGGCAATTCAGCAAAGGGCTGTTCCTGTAAGAGAAGAGTTGATTAAATTGGCTAGTGGGAAACCAGAATCAATAAAGTTTGAGCGTTATCGGACTTATGAGTTGGAAGGGCTAGGCATGTTTTTTAAAGAATCGGTTTGTCATCGTTCAGAAGGACTAACCTATTCTGCTTGTGGTAAGGAAATGACGATCTTGCCTGGAGAAGTGATTACTGAGAATAATGTCCTGAAAACGATTGTTAAAAACGAAGATTCAACAGGAACAACAACCTCGGAAAACCTTACAACTAAGGACAATACTGATATCTCAGAAACCTTAAACGAGAGCTACGATAATACTGTCAAGAAGGAGACCGATATTAAGCTGGCTCATATGTCCAGCTTTAAAGCGGGGATACCATTTAAAGTATTCAAGCTTAATCTTGAGGGTTCTTTTAATGCTTCTAGTAGCTTTAACAAAGTCATTACTGAGGTTAATAAACTTAGTCGTAGTAAAACGCAGAAACGGTTTAATGAGGTTGTACGTAATCTCTCCATTAATAATACGGTTAATTCGTCAAGGACCTTAACGAGTACGAGTGAAGTTGCTTTTAACCGAACATGGAAGAATGAGACCGAAAAGCCACAAACATACATTCGGCGAAAAAGCTACTGTAAAACAAGTGTACTTCATAAACGCCACAATGCACAGCTCGCATGGACGGGATGTATCGATAATCCTGCAAAGGACCTGTGTACACCCGATAACATAAAAGAAAAACATGCTGCTGAAATACAAGCGATCAAAGACAAATGGATTTCAAAGGCTGCACCAGTTGAATTTGGACCAAGACCGCAAGGGGTGAATAAATGCACAGATTCTTATCAAGGGACAATGAGAGGGCTTGGAGTTATGAAGTTTCAAGAATACTTTTATTACACTGTCCCTTCTGGGTGGAGTTATGAAGGAGGAAGTGCTATCGTAACACGCGTCAATAGCAATACCGATGTAATTCAAACACTATTATACGAAGAGCCTAGCCACGGAGAAAAAGGGAGCATCAGGTTTGAAGCATCTTTTACCGTTGAGAATAAACTTGGTAAGGAAGAAGTCGAATTTAAAGTCTGTTTTAATATCATTCCGGATTCGGCTTTTGCTTGGGATGCAAAGGTTCAAGAATGGAAGGACGAAAAAGCCCAAGAAGAAATTGACGCCTTTTTAACCAAAGAGCATGAAAAGCTAAATAAGTTTTTAGCTTCTGACCAAGCTAAGGCAACTATTGAAAGACTGATTTTTGAAAACTTCTTTGGCGTAACTGAGATTGAAGATTGTTGCCACTTGATCGCAAAAATTAAGAGTCTTTTTGATTTCGAAGCAATGTGTTTTTCTCTATTACCGTCTTGGAATGATGCGGGAGAAGGCTGCCAACGAGCATTTCCTGTAACCCTATATACCGCCAGATGTCTACACTTCTACTTGCCTATGGTGGAAGGTGCTGAAATAGAGGCCTTAAGCCATATTGTAGCTGTAAATGCAATTCCTTGGAATTCGCAAATTGCAATTCAAGTGACACAGTATATTCAGACAATCCAAAACATGCGAAGCACCCTTTATAATAGGTTGTTCGATCCTACTGGATGGAATGTCAAGTTTGACCAGCCAAATGGATATGAGATGACTCCGTTTGACACGACTAGCCAGAACTGGAGTGCAGACCATGAATCGGACCTTAATTATGAATTGATCGGAGCATTTACGATTAATGTGCCTTGCGGAGAGCGAATTGATTGTCGGCCAGCTTTATGTTGCTAAGCTAGAATCCTGGTTCACTCACTCAATGCTTAGATACTTTATCCTTTGAACCCTTTTGTATACGGAGGAGCTGACTGTGCCATCCGGTAGCTGGCGCTTCTCCGCTTTTATTTCTCTAATTACCTCGCTTTTGCTCGTAATGAAAACGTGCTACCAACAGCAAAAACCTGAGGTCTGAACAAATAAAACAGAAAATAATGAACCCATTAAATTTCCGGGCGCAAGCCGCCCGCATAAACCTTCTATGCCTTCTCCTTTCGTTTTGCGGAGCGGGCCTGCTGGGGCAAAACTACAATGCCCTCCACTTCGACGGGGTGGACGATTCGCTAACCGTCCCGATTCAACAACTCCCGGTAGCAGCGCTGGATACGTTCTCCTTACAGTTCTGGTTTCTGGCAGAGGAGGAGGTTGAACTGCCACTCTGCGGAGACGGCGCGCGCACCCTTTTTGCTTTGAGTAACGCCACCAATTCTTTGGCGGTAATAAACTGTGATGACAACCTTTATTTATCCCGCGATGCCGCTACCGGTCCGGGGGGTGGGCTTCAGCTGTTCGGACAGGAGACGCCGGGCAATTGGCAGCATATCAGTGCGGTAGTGGTAGGGGATACCATCATTATTTCTCTGGACTGCACAGAAAGCCTACGCATGCCTACAGACCTGAATGGGACGCCTGAAGCTTTATACATCAGTAGTGCCTATACATCGGCAAGCTTTGGGAGTGGCCGAACGTGGCTAGGAGAAATTGAGGAGTTCCAATTGTGGACAGGGGTGCAAAGATTGGGCCTGGGCTGCTCGGATGAACGCTGCCCACCAGATAGTAATCACCCGGATTTATTGGTGTATTACAACTTTAATCAGGGCGCGGCCGCAGGTGCAAATACGGGTATTGGAGCAGTGGAAAACCAGTCTTCAACCCCGAACGTAGACGGTGTGCTGCATAACTTTTCCCTGACCGGGCCAACGAGTAATTTTGTTGCTTCAAACGCACCCTTGCAGAACGAGGTGTTGGTGAATCTACCGTTTGAAATCCGGGATTACCCCTACCAAGCCGTGGTGTTGGATTCGATCTGTAGCGGTGACCCCGTAACCTTTTGCCTCGGACCGAATGGTCCGCCAATGGGGTTAATGAGCACAACGGTAATTGATTGGGAATTTTCTGATGACTTTGGTATAAGCTGGACTCAACTACAGTCCCCTCCTTTCACTGATTATTGTTTTCCTGTTCCCCCTAATGGCTTGACGGCCGACTGTGCCTCCAATTCCCAGGGTTTCATTGACCGGTTGTTTCGGGCAAACATCAGAGCGACAGAGCAGGGTACGGGAAACATCTGTAATTATCAGAGTGAAACGGATACCCTGCGCATACGTTGTGCCGTAACGGATCCGGTCGTGACCATCAATCCTGGTGGCCCCTTATGCGCAGAAGATTCTTCACTGTTGACAGTAACGCTGCAAACAGCGCACCAATGGCTCGACCCTTTGGGAGCAGACACGGAGATAAATTGGACCATTTCGGCCCCGGCTGAGCCAACGCTTATGCTCACTGATGAGCTAAACGAGACAACGTTCACTTATCCTTTCTCGGCACCTGCGTTAAGCGCCCCCAAAACATTCACGTTCACGGCAGTTGTCACTTCCTGTACCGGAGCCGCCAGCTTTTCCGCCAGCGTAACTGTAGACCCAGAGCCAATCGCCGGAGACATCATCGGTCTCCCCGTAAATAACCCACGCAACCTGACGGAAGTGTTCCCTCCAGATAACCCGGTCTATGATATTTGCCCCGGAGAAGATGCAACGATAGGTGTACGGCCTTTTATGGAGCCGATGTTCTGCATCCCACAGTGGCAGTATACTTTTGACCTGAACGGTACGGTAATTTGGCAAGATCTTGGATTTAGCAACTCGTCCCAAAACACGAATATTTTGCCCTCCAACCAGTGGCCAACGGGGGCAGATCGTATTTACTATCGTTATCGTTGTGATCCGGAGAACCAGCCTTCAGGGTGTGAACCCGCCTTTAGCGACACATTGGAAATCCGGCTGCGAGCGCTGCCGACGCTGCCTCAAATTACTGGCCCTACAGACATTTGTCTGGGAGACAATGTAGTGCTTACACTGGCTACAATGGAGCCGGGCATTGATTACTACTGGTACCTTGATGGACTGCAAGTAGCAGGCCCGGCGACCAGTTATTCGACCGATGTTGGCGGAAACTTCCAGGTAGTGGCGGACAATGGCTGCGAACTGGTAGAAGGCCCGCTTTTCAGGGTAGATGAAATTGAGGTGGTGCCCGCGATGAGCTGTCCGCTTCAACCCAATAACTGCCTCACGCCCGGCGATGAGGTAATCCTGAACGCTACTGCTTCCTTCGTGACCGGAAGCCCTAACCCACAACTGACGTATAGTTGGTCGGCCAGCTCCGGCGAAACGGGAACTGGAGACACTTTTTCCTACACGGCTCACCCTAATACTACGCCTCCGCTTACACCGACTACGGTGATGCTGACGGTGACGGATATGACTACGGGTTGTGCCAATACGATCTCCCGGACAATTACGCCTTGCGGAAACCGCTTCTAAAGAATCAGCTGACGGACCAACCAGTGCCACTTGGGCGCATTGGCCGCCGACCAAAACAAAAAACAATGAAACACCTTATAATTTTCACCATTCTCTTGCTGACAAACTTTGTATTTGGGCAAACACCACCCGCAGGTTGGTCTGCAATATGCGGAGGGGTTGAACCGGATACGCCGACCAAAATAAAGGCTTACGGAAATGCTGTGTACGTCACCTCCTTCGTCAACCTTGAAGATCCGATGTTGATGGAGTTTTTTAACTATGGCGTGATTTCCAAATTTGACGCTAACACCGGGGTCAAGGAGTGGGATCTTCGGTTAGACATCCCGAGTACTTTCAACGACTTTGTGCTGGATACGATGACAAATCGCTTACTGGTAGTTGGCAATACCGACCCCTTTGTTTTTAACTTCAACAATGAGTCACTCATTCTGAGTATCGACGCAGGGAGTGGTGCTGTTGTTACGAACGTCAGTATAGACCAAAACGGCCGGGAGGGCTTTACACGGATTTTCCGAAACCCCAACCCCGCAAATTTGAGTTTCCCTTATTATGTAATCGGGAGTGAATCCCGTGGAGTGTTCCCCTCCGGAGAAGACCGGCCCGTACTGATGACCTTTGATGCCAACCTCAACGCCGACGTACGAAAGCAATACGAGGCTGCCGACGGGCGAGAGTTGGAAAGTACGCGTGGTGTTGTGCCCCTGGCCAACGGAACCTTCCTGATGGTTGGTAACGATGTTGGTGTGAACAACGGAACGGTTTTGTTGGCGAGCAATACCGGGGAGTTGCTGAAAGCTTTTGAACACGGCCCTGGTATCGACTGGTACGATGGGGTGGAGATGGCGGATGGGAAGGTAGTCTTGGCGGGCCACTTGTTCTTTGCCGGACAGGGCCTGGTCAGTGTCTTTAATCCTCAAACGGGAGAAATTGAGCAATCACTGGCGTTACCCGAGACAAGTGCTTTTCGGGAGATTGGTAGGATGACTATCCCCGGTGACCCAAGGTCGGGGCTCTTTGTCACTAATCGTGTTTCGGGTGCCGGGTTAAGAAATATGATTTCGGTCTTGGTCTATGAACCCGGAGAGCTTTTGGGCACCACTAACTTTGGGTTTTACGATAATGATCCGTTTACACTAACGGATCCTAAAATTTATATTGACGATGAGCAAAAGCGTGTCTTTTATACGGATGGTCGGGACAGTGACCCCATGGCTCCGGACTACGCAGGAATTGGTGGGAGTGATCTGTTGATTGCCGCATTGCCTCCGAGTTTGGAGTTGGAATGTTTTGAGGGAGGAGACCTAGGGGCGATCCGGCCAAGCATAGCGCATTCTTCATTTTTGGCCACCGATACTTCCCCTGATTGGGAAACGGACATGCTACTCTTCTCTACCCAAGAATACGGTGGGCAGTGTAACTTGGTGTGCGAACCTACCGACCAATGCACAGGCTTTACGGTTGAGCTTTCCGTAGCAGCAGAGTGCTTTGAGGGGACCTATACGGCAACAGTCACTGGTGGGCAAGGCCCCTTTAGTTACGAATGGGACTTCTGTAATAATGATCCTCCAACTACCACTGAAGAACCAACGATTGGTTATTCAGCGCTTTCGCCGTTTGCCCTGTGTTACGACGCTACGGTAACGGTGACGGATGCTAACGGCTGTGTCACGGAAGGAGCGGTTTTATTGCAATTGGAAAACGAGCCACCAGTGCTTACTTGCCCGGAGGGGCCGATTGTCCTGGTTGCTGATCCTGGTGTTTGCTTCGCTACCTACGAGTTGGAATATGAAGTAACGGATGACTGCGATACTGACATAACTGTTTTTGGCCAGTTGAAAAGTAACATGAGTAGGTCCTCTATGTTACCGAATGAAATTGTTGAAGTTGAAGTAGGTACAGACTGCGTGGTCGTCAACGCTTTGGATGATTTCGGACAGACGGATCAGTGTACCTACGAAGTGATTGTCCTGGACGAGGAGGCTCCTACTTGCCCTGATGGACTCACGATTAATAGTACGATTGATCGTTGTGCGGAAGGGGATGTCGTCATTTTCAATGAGAACTTCTGGACAGATAATTGTACTGCTCCGATAATGAGCGAACCACAGACGATTGGCAGTGGTGATTTCTTTCCTTTAGGAACTACAGAAATTACTTACCTGGGAACGGACACCTCTGGTAATACGGGAACCTGCCTTGTTAACGTAGTGGTAGAACGTGGTTGTGGAACGCCAGGGCAGGCTGAATTAAAATGCAGAGAGGGAGGCTATGTACTGGAGGTGCCCTACAGCAACGATACGGGCGGAAGTAACGCCGACTGTTCCTTTAGGGCTACGATAAACCATCCGGCTTTCCCCGGGACATATACCGGGAACGGTTCGGCCGTTCCCGGCGTAGTGGTCTTCTTTCTTACTACGGCTGAATTGGTGCTGGACCCTTTCGTATCCATCAGTATGACTTCCGTTTGCCGGTGCGACGACGGAGCGTTTTCGCGCTGTACCTACAACCTGAACGCTGACGTGGAATGTTGCCTTGAACTCAGTATTCCCGACACTGTAATTTGTGAGAACCAAATATCTTTAGAGGTGCCAATCTTCGACCTGACGGGCTTGCCAGGAATTACCCAGGTGCGTTATTATGTTGCAGATGATATTAGTTCTTTCGGTACCCCGCTGCAGATAACCAATACTTACCAGCCGCTAGACCTTGCCCCAACTTACCACATGGGGAATATAGTTGTGTACGCGGAGGTCGATTTTGCGGGCAGTGCCTGCACTACCGTGACGACGAACGTTGCCAATATTCAACGTTGTGCGCCTGTGACGGGCTCCGTGCCAAATCAGGCGTATTGTTTTGACGGCACGCCGATCCAGCCGGATACATTGCGTTTAACCCTGGGCGGAGGAGACCCTAATCTTTGTGGTGACAGCATTCAGTGGTATGACCCTGACGGAATGCTGATTCCCGGTGCTACGGGGCTTTCTTACTTTCCCGGTACCCTATCGTTACCAGCAAGTACTACGGACTGCGATCAACGTTTCGTTTACACGGCTCAGATTACTTCAGTGTGCGGTACAACAATAGCCAGTGCGGATATTCGCCTTTTTAACGAAAACGACCCTGTTGGGCAGCTAACCCTTGATCCACAGGATCAAAACCCACTCTGCCCCGGAGACGATGCTATCCTGCATTACGCACCCGCGTGTACCGGAGACGATATGATGTGGAGCTGGTGGACGAGTACGGATGGAGTAAACTTTACCGTACTCCCCGATGCTGGAAACCAAAATCCGGTGTATTACACCAACCGTTTATATCAAGATACCTGGTTTCAGGTGCAGAAGCAAAACGGTGTTTGTCCGGTAGATACCATCACTTTATTCATCGATATCCGGGAGGAGTTGGTGCTCATCGATTTTCAGGCAGCCTTTGATGATGTTTGTCAGCCGGGCTCCGTAGTGTTATCAGCCCAGGTGGATTTTCCCTCAGATTGTCCACAACAGGAACTGAGCTGGTACCGCAACGGAATCTTGCTGGCGACTACCTCTAGCCCTACTTACACCTACTTGCCAGGAACAGGGGAGGGTGTTGCTGGAAATTATCAAGTCGTCCTGAACAGCCCTTGTTGCGATCAGGAAGTTCGTTCGGGAGTGGTAGACCTTGAGGCTCCACCGTCGGTAGCTATTGCTGGTCCATGCTTCATCTGTAACAGCAATACAGCGGAGCTTACCGCTGTAATTGAAGGGGCAACAACAGCTGTGGTTAGTTTGCAGTGGTTTGCCGACGGAATGATGTTAATGGGAGAAACCGGGACTACACTGACGATATCCGATGATACGGGAGATGTGTATTTACTGGAAATGACAGACGGAAACGGCTGCGTAATCCAGGCCTCATTTACACCCTACGAGCGATGCTTTATTGTCGGGGTGAGCGATCTGCCGTTGATTGAGGCGTCGGTGTTCCCTAATCCGGCTTCAGACCGCTTATTTGTGAAGCTGACAAACCCTGTTTCCTTTCGGGAACTGATCTTGTTCGACGCCTTAGGGCGTCCGTCCCGGATCATTCAGACCGAGGCCCCTCAGGAGAGGATAGAGATTTCTCTTGAAGGCCTTTCTGCTGGTATCTATTTCCTGCAGGGAACTACAGACCTGGGCGTATTACTTGAAGAGGTAGTGGTGAAATAGTTCCGACGGCCTTACGAACGTGCGCTATATTCGTTTTATGCTTTGGGGTGAAAACAGGAGGGTGGGCAGTTGTCTGCTCACCCTTTTGTTTTGCTATTGAAAGTAAACTGTATCTACGTATCTTCGCCCACAACCACTTTAATCAATCAGGAAAACTGGCCCGGTTTGCTAATAGTGATCCAACAACTGCACGGCCTTTTACCCCGCAGTGTGTTCCAAAACTCTGGAGGAGATTCCGGAGGCGGCAGTATGCCGGATTTGGGGAAGATTGGGTTTTAGGCCTGGAGCGAGCTGCCTCCGGCAGCGAGGTGCTTTTGAGTTAGATTAGTAACGCGGACCGAAAGAAGTCCTAAGCTCTTCTATACATGTAGGTACGCAAGGCTCTTTTCTTCTTCTTTTTTTAGTCATTAAAAAGGAATTGAGACATAAGAAGTCTAATTGCCCTTCATCAATAGATTCTAGGAAAATCTGGTGGTCTGCACCTGAGAGATCCTCGAAAAAATCTTTTAAATCGAGTTCTTTAAAACCACCAAGCCTATAATATCGATGACGCTGTAAATTATATGATAAATAAAACCTGCACTTTCCTAACCAAACTGAATGACTTGAAGTATCTCCTTTAAAATATCTTTGGTTGAAATCAACTCGAATGAAAACCATGCCTTTTGCTGAGCTCTTCAAGAATACAGCGTTTTGATTTTCGATCTCGCTCAATACTGTTGCTTCATCTGCAATGCCAAATAAACTGGTGGTTAATAATTTAGCTTTGAATGAAATAGCTGAACTGTCTATCATAGGGCTCTGGGCCTTAGCTGGCATTAAGAGTAGGGTACCTATAATTAGTAGTGCTATATCTTTCAAAACTAAATTTTTCACTTATTCTCATGGGCCCAAAAAAACTGTTTCAGAATGGGAATGGGATGATTCAAAAACGAAAAGAGGGCAAAAGCACTAAGTGCTTTTGCCCTCTTCGTTGTCCTTTCAACACAGCCCGAAGGGCTGGATAGCATCAAACCTTATTTACCACCACGGCCGCGGCTGCTGGAAGAGCGCGAAGGCGTGGAAGAGCGGCTGCTGCTGGAGCGGCTTGGCGAAGCAGAACGGGAAGAACTGCTGGAGCGGCTTGGCGTGTAGCTGCGGGTAGAGCGCGTGCTACGGCTTGGCGAAGCAGAACGTGTACTGCGGCTTGGCGTGTAGCTACGGTTAGAACGCGTGCTACGGCTCGGAGTAGCGGAGCGCGTACGGCTGCTGCGGCTTGGGCTAGCGGAGCGGGTGCTACGGCTAGGAGCTGCAGAACGGGTACGGCCGCTGGAAGAAGGGCGAACCGTGGTGCGGCTGCGGTCAATCCGGGAAGGAGTGCTGCTGCGGCTGCTGCGGGCAGCAGAGCTGCTGCGGGTACTCTGGCTACGACCCGTTGCACGGGTAGTCGTTGGGCGACTGGTGCTGCGGGTAGCGGTACGGGTACCACGGGAAGAGCGGGCAGAAGCGGACTGCGGCGTTGGGCTGGTAGCACGGGTGCGCTGGATACGATTCGCGATGGAAGTCGTAGCTCCACGAGGAGCGGTAGTCCGGGCACGGTTGTTGTTTACCGTTACGTTGTTAACCGTATTGTAAGCAATTCCGCCGCCGAAAGTGGGAGGGCAGGCATAACCTCCGCCGCCGCCGAAGCCACGGGCGAAACCTCCGCCAAAGCCATTGTTGTTCCAGCTGTTGCCGAAGCCACGGTTGAAGCCGTTGTTCCAGCTATTACCGAATCCGCGGTTGTTCCAGCTGTTCCAGCCGAAGCCACGGTTGTTGAAACGGTTGTTCCAGCTGTTGCCGAAGCCTACGTTTACAAAGCGTGTGCCGAAGGCTGTCCGGATCGGACGGTAGAAGCTGCCAGTATTGTAGATCAATACCGTGTTGCGGGCACCAAAGTAAGCTGGGTTGTAGTAACCAGCGTTGGCGTAGATGGGGTCGTAGTAGCCGAAACCTGCAACGGGCCGTCGGAAACGTCGGATCCGGCTGCTGTACTGGTAGTCGTACGCATCATCATCGTAGTCGTAGCTGTCATCATCGTACGCGGCGTAGGCGTCGTCGTCATAGCTGTCAGCTGAGTTGTTGTAATCATCGGAATAATTCGTGGTAGCGAAATCATCCGGGTTGTAATAGACATCGTCGTACTGTGCCGAAGCGGGAGCGGCGATGAAGAGCAGGGCCAGGGTGGCCAGTGCCGAAGTGAAGATTGATAGCTTACGCATGTTAGTATAGTTTGGTGTAATCCGTGAGTCTGCCACTTATTACAATGTCGAAAGTAGTACTTTTGTGCCTTCCGTTTGGTTAAGGTAGGCTTAAAGCCGGGAAAAGAAGCGTTAAATCGCTTCCTGGCGACCGAAAAAGCAACTTTTACGATAGCCAGGCGGCTTTATTGGCGCGAACGCAGGTTCAATGTTTGGACGTGAAAGGCAGTGTTTGGTAACAATCATTGCTCTTCGAAACCAGATTTTTGCACCTGCGGCCTCGCCCACTTAAAACGTTGAACCCCAAGATATAGTTTAAATATGGCAAGTGCGGTAACCCCCAGAGAAAAAGATTACAGCCAGTGGTACCTGGATATTGTTAAGAACGCCAACCTGGCCAGTAACTCTGCCGTGCGTGGTTGTATGGTCATCAAGCCCTACGGCTTCGGCATCTGGGAAAGAATGCAGCGACAGTTGGACGACATGTTTAAGGAGACCGGCCACCAGAACGCTTACTTTCCGCTCTTTATCCCTAAATCGTTCCTCAGCCGCGAAGCCGAGCACGTAGAAGGATTTGCTAAAGAATGTGCCGTGGTGACCCACCACCGCCTCATGAACGCCCCTGATGGCAGCGGAGTGGTGGTTGATCCTTCCGCCAAATTAGAGGAGGAACTCATCGTTCGGCCTACCTCAGAAACCATCATTTGGAATACCTACCGCGACTGGATCACCAGCTACCGGGACCTGCCCCTGCTGGTGAACCAGTGGGCGAACGTAGTGCGCTGGGAGATGCGTACCCGTCTCTTCCTGCGCACCGCTGAATTCCTCTGGCAGGAGGGCCACACCGCCCACGCTACCGCCGAGGAAGCGCAGGAGGAAACCCTCCAAATGCAGGAGGTCTACGCCACCTTCGCCGAGCAGTACATGGCCATGCCCGTGATTCGTGGCGTGAAGACGGCCAACGAACGCTTCGCTGGTGCCGTAAACACCTACACCATTGAGGCCCTGATGCAAGACGGTAAAGCCCTCCAGGCCGGTACCAGCCATAACCTGGGCCAGAACTTCGCCAAGGCTTTTGACGTGAAGTTCCAGAACGAAAATAATAAGGAAGAATACGTGTGGGCTACCAGCTGGGGCGTTTCTACCCGCCTGATTGGTGGTCTCATCATGACCCACTCCGACGACGAAGGCCTGGTGCTGCCACCAAAGCTGGCACCTATCCAGGTCATCATCGTTCCGATCCCAAAACCAAACGAAGCCCTCAATGAGAAAGCTGCAGAGCTTATGGCAGAGCTGAAGGCTCGTGGCATCCGGGTGCAGTACGATAACGATAAGAAGAAGCGGCCCGGCTTCAAGTTCGCGGAAAGCGAACTCAAAGGCATCCCCGTCCGCCTCGGTCTGGGGAAGCGCGACCTGGAGAATGGCACCATCGAAGTGGCCCGTCGTGACACGAAAGAAAAGACAAGCCAGCCACTCGAAGGCATCATTGACCACGTAGCGCAGCTTCTGGAAGACATTCAGAACAATCTGCTGCAGCGTGCACTTGATTTCCGCGAGGAGCACTCCCATACTGCCGATACGATGGAAGAGATGCAGGCCATCCTCGACCGCGACATCCCCGGCTTCATCTACGCCCATTGGGACGGTACGACGGAGACAGAACTCAAGATCAAGGAAATGACGAAGGCGACGATCCGTTGCATCCCTAACGATGCTAAGGAGGAAGACGGTAAGTGCATCCTGACCGGTAAGCCAAGTAAGCAGCGGGTGATCTTTGCTAAGGCGTACTAGTGCTAATTAGCTTACGGGTAAAAAGAATAATGGCGTCGACACAGTGTTGTTGGCGCCATTATTTATTTGATCTTGACCGCCCCTGAGCTTAGTTTTAGACATGGCTTTTTTATTTTTCAGGAGCGCCTAGCTTATTATGCTAGCATTATATGTCTTCACTGTAGTTGAGTATGATGTCAATCCGGCGATTGAGTTTTTTCTCTATGCGCGAATTGTTTGCTCGCAATGTACGGTCCTTCGTCCAAGAAGTATCTCCTTCCTTTCTTTGAACAGGTTTATAAGGGCCAAAAGATGTTGCGGACATTAAAAATTCATGAGGGGATAGTTGATCATTGCTGGTTAAGTGGTTCATTACACTGATTGCTCTTTTTGCACCTAAAAGCATATTTTTATTGTCATTTCCGTCGATATCAGTATGACCTTGAATTATGATTTCTTCAATGATTTCTGAACCAGTCTCAAATATTATTGAAGAAAACCTACTTATTACTGTTTCTCCCTTAGGGAGTAGTTTCCATTGGGTTTTTTTAAATAATATTTTTTCGCCAAAGGTTATGCGCTGCAACGTAACATCATTACTTACTATGATGTCTGCGGTGTCTTTAGCCGTATCGGAGTCGATGTAGATGTGGTATTTTGTACCGGTGGAGTCCGTGATTTTTTGATAGTTACCGTTTAGACGAGTAGTAATCCGCTTGATAGTCTCAATTTGGTGCTTCTCGATTTTCACGACACTTCCATCTTTAGCAGCATACATGGCTAAGGCCAATAGCAGTACTCCCAAAAGAGAAATTATCAAGTCCGTTCCAGGCCCTAGTAATTCACTAGACTCTTCAGTGTATTTGGTGCTCATTGCCTAATTATGCTAAAAAGTTTGTGTAGTAAAACCAGGAGAAAAAGCTAATGAGTAGCACGCTGATAGTGACTAATACTCTCTTTTCAAGCGTGTGTTTCTTTTGGAAGAACCGATTAGAATTATTATTAAAATCTTCCATTTGCTTCGAGAACTGCTCCAGTTGTACCGCAAGTAACTCTACTTTTTTATTCATACTGCCTGATATCTCCTTAGAAGAAGATTGCATGGCTTGAATTACTTCTCCGGTAACGTGGGTATCCGTAAGGGTTTTGATGAAATTATCCTGACTTTTTATGTTTGCACCATGCAATTCAGCCTGTTTTGCTAGTTGCTTTTCTACACCCTGGATGTTAGCGTTGGTTTTGTCTACTAAATCATTTAGCTGTACGAATTTATTTTTGGTGGTTTCCAGATGGGCCGTTGTTGCGGCCTCTAAAGCGGCTTTTAATCCGTCACTGAGTTGTTCTGGACCCAAGGTGACGTAGATGCTTTCCATTTGGTGCATAAACCCCTTTTCTATATCTCCTAATTCTTTAATGAAGTTGTTGAAATCAAACTTCGCCTTCACCAGTTGATCCATTCCTTTGGTTAAGGTTTCATTTTGTTTTTCAACCTCCCCCTTCAGGCCGCCAATCTGGGCACTATTCTGGTGGAATGCATTGGTCGCTTCGTGGAGTCCGTTTAATAAGGCGCCCTGACTTACAGATCTTCGGGCCAAAGCGGTAACACTAAACGTTGCGGTTTCCATCTCTCTAAAGTATTTTTCTTGCCTGCTCCGAAGACTTAAGAGGAGTAGGCCAAGTGAAATAGACGTTACTAGGCCCGCGATACTTGTACTGAAAGCATACTTTAGTTGTACGAAAAGCACGTCAAGTCCTGCGTCAAGGTTGTCAAAATCCATTTCTTTGAACCCAAGTATTAGCCCAATGAAAGTTCCTAGAATGCCTAATTGCAGTGCCGTTCTTTGGTAGACGCTAACTTTTTGTAGTTGCACGTTTGATTCGTCACGATAGGGCTCCATCAAAATAGAGCTCGACATGAATTTTTTGTCTTGTGCCTCATCGGTGATGAGACTGAACAGTCTTAAAACTGCCGAAGCTATGTTAGGGTTTTGGACAGCTTTGGTTATTAAGACTAGCTCATCTATTTGAATTTCTGTCGGATTTTCTCGCTTCTTAGCGGCAGCTTTGTTTCCAATGACTTTCGTAATGGCCGTCTCTATTTCTATTGTGGCCGTCAAATAAGTGATCTTTATTAACCCAATAAGCGCAACAGTGTAAATACTGGCATAGAGTAAAATGTTAGCAACTGCGGTAGCTAATGAAGCTCCGGATAAGCTTTTTATTTCCGCTGTGTTATAAGGGAAAAAGTGATAAAAAGCCAACCCGATAACGAGTAAGAAGACCGTACTGTAAATCGCAACAGTAAAGTTGTTCTGCAAGTGGTAGCTAAGTTTGAAAAGCAACCAACGAGGGTTAGCCTTTGCAATTCGTTCGATATTTAAAGGGTTACTCATCTTCTCCTGATTTTAATTGGGATACATCGTTGTCAAAGATGTTTTCAATACTATTCGATTGCTCTGTACCTTTTGCTTGGTTGTTAGTATCCAGATTGGTATAGGTAGCAGAACGTTTAGATAGCTCCTTGTTGATCTCCTCTAAGCGGGCAATTTTCTCAGGGCTGGCAACACCATGTTTTACTGCTGCTTCTATTCTCTTTTTCTCGTCTCGTAAGCCTTCTGTGGCCTCCTTTTCTTCCTGCCTTCTCCTCCTTTCTTCTTCCAGTTCATCGGCCGCAAGCTCGCCAACAATTGTGCCTCGAGCCTCTAGCCGGGCAAGTTCAATCTTTGTTTGTTCCCGGGAATAATCGAAAAGCCTTACGTGAAGACCGAGACGCTTTCCTACTACTGAGTCTACATGAATCTGAATTTGCTCTTCGGCTCTCCTTCTTGTCCCTTCGTCATTTGCTAAAATGTCTTGTAGGTCAACCATCTCAAGCTTTGCAACTAAGCTGCTTTCAATGATTTTTTTGACCTCATTGATGGTTCCTTCTGCTTCTCTACGTTTGACCTTAAACGTATTCCAGTTCGCAATCCCGAATATTTCGAAAACGAACGTTATTGTGACTGTTTGCAATGTTGTACGGTTCACTATTGGAACTTTCATTGCGTGATTCCCTCTGCGTAAGTCTTTATATAATTCAACCAGCGGAGTAGAATTTGCCTGGATATTGACATAAGATACTTCCGCTGTGAATTTTTGCTTAAGCTCAGCGATAATCATTCGCTTGAGTTGCTCTTCTACCGATTCATCATTGAAAGCACTCTCGTAAAATTCTAAATAAGCATCTTCAGAACTAGTCTCCAGAAGTTTCTTGGTTAAAACCTCCTCTATACGCATTACAATTTCAGCATCAATGCTACCGTATGGGGAAAGAAGTTCATCACTTAAACGACTCAAATCATTTATCCGGCAACTCAATCGGAGCGACAGTCGAACCGGCACGCCATCTTTAGCGGTTTTAAACTCTTGGTCGTTAATACTTACCGTGAATTCTTCCAGCCATTTTAAAGGAGTCAACTCTGGTAAGATTAGAATCTGTTTTACTTTTCCTCCTATTTTCTTAGTAGCGGCTTCAAATTTTTCTTCAATTCTACTTTTATAATTTGTTTTTTCTTCAAGAGCTTTGCCCTTAGGAATAGACTCTAGCGTTACTTGTTTATAGTTTTTAAATTCTATTTCTCCTTTAACTATTTTGTCTAATTTCTTAGCAGCCCAGTCCTTCAGGTCATGTTCTTCGAAATTATCTATGTACTTGACTTTGTCAGTTATGGAGATGTGAACGGTGTTGCCAAAGACGATCAGCTTATCGCTGTTTTTAATGTCGCAATGAACCATGTGTTTAATTGGTTCTTTGAGTTCGGGGAACTCGAAATGGCTGTTTATGGAGACACCTAAGTCATCAATCCTTACCCCTTTTTTGTCAGCTCGTTCTTGGAGCTTGGCTTGAAAATCGGCTAAGAATTTTTCCTTTTCAATAAACTGAAGGTGCAGTACTTCCCGGTAAGTTTTAAAACCAATTAATTCGTTTTCCAAAATGCTGGTTACTTGCGTTTTCAACCAGAACTCATACTGGTCTTCAATTGATATGAATCTTCCGAAGTCCTGAACAGAGGCCGCAACCTTACTATTCACGATAATTGGATCATTGAAGCCATCAACTTTAATTGAATCAACCAGTACAAGCAGATCTAGCGGGGGACTGTCTTTTTGTACAACGTCTTTAATTTTGAGGTCGAAATATTTGACAACGCGCCCATATTTTTGGAGCGCTGCATTTATCCTTCCCGTCAACTCAGCGTTCACGGTATTCTTGTCGCTGATGAAGGTGTGATGCGAAAAATCATCTAGTAGATAGTCTTTCACAACAGTATGCACTAAGGGTAGGAACTTGACCGATTGATTGTGTCGGGTAATTGCGTAAATTTTTTCCCTCCCTTTTGCGGGCTTTAACTCTAAATCAAAAGTGTAGAATATACTCTTTGTGAACTCTTTGTTTTTTGCTTCGAGGAAAGGCTCCTCTGGGTATTTGATTTCTTGGAGTTCTAGTTCGTGATCAGCCTTTAAAGATAAAGAACGAACGTTAAGACCGATCTGACTCTCTATCTCTTTGCTTAAGTATTCTTCCAGTTCTTGCTCTATCGTCTTACCTGAATCCTGTAGCGCAAAAAAGTCTTCTACTCCATCAATTTTCAGGTCAAGTTGTTCGTCAAAGAAATCTTCACACAAATGCTGAAGGATGTCTTCAAATACATAGCCCGGAGACGGGCCATCTTGTAACATTCGAACGGCTTGTTCCGTATTTATATGGGGGCACTTACAGTTGTAAGCGATCTTAAGCTTTAAAATATCTCCTTCCAGGCTCTCCCAATTAAGCTTATACTCCCCTCTGGCACTGCCGCGATAGTTTACGATATAAGATTGGAAAGATGAAAAAAACCTTGAGATAAACTTAGGTTTTTCATCGGTAACTCGATTTGATTTTTCGATGAAATAGTAAAGCTTCTCACTTGAATTCTCAGGTAAATAATCATTGGTTACTAACCGAATGATATTTGATATGGGGTGTGACATAGTGATTTTTTTAGGCTTTCTTTATTTTTTGAAGAATATGAGACAATTGGTTCACTCGGGCTTTGCATTCTTGAATATCTTCCTTGTTCTTTTCCTTTTGTAACTCGCCTTTACTGTCCTTTGAATCTAACTGGTACAATCTACTGAATAGGAACTCTTCAATAGAAGAGAAAGCTTCGTAGAGTTCGATCAACTCGTCAAAAGATAAGGATGCTTTGACTGTACTCAATATTTTATTAAAGAAGAGCTCTTTTTTAGGAGCGTCAACTATAGTTTCCCCGAAGATTATTAAGTACCAATACCGTAATATACTGACGTATCTCACCGGATGTGTGCCAGCATCCGCCCCTAGAAGACGAACTCGGAATTCATCAAAAGACTTTGCCGTGCTTTGAGAGAAAAGCAAAGAAATGAAGGCTTCTTCTTGAGGAGAGAGCTTCGTGTCGCTCTCTTTGGATCGCAAAAAGAAGGGGTAAGTAATAGGGTAAGTTCCTAGGGAATCAGCCTCAATATATAGAGGGGCATCCATGACGAAACTATAATAAGCGTGATTTGAATTGCTATACTTAGAAAAAGTGCGACCATCGTCTGGGGCCCATTTATGCCTTAAGTGTTCCAGTATGTCGTAAATCTCCTCTGGCTTGTCAAGTGCTATATCACGAAGTAATTCATAGCCTTTTTTGCGAACACTTTTTTTAGCGGTGTTGATGATTTTTCGCAACCACTCAAAGGTGTCAAATGCATCTGAGAAATGAAGATGACGAATAAGCTTGTAAACAATTTCATGGTGCCCCTTTGCGATGTACTGACCTAATAGATTGTTAACAATTGCTTCTAACTGTGGAGCCTCCACCATTGCATAGGCCAGATTTGATACCCGATAGACTAGCCAGTCGACATTGTTCTTTTTTATAATCTCCTTGATCACTCTAATCGAAAAGTTTGGATCAGATACCTCCTTATTTTCCAGATATACGCAATCGTTGATGAATTCAATCAATTGATTTGCCCCAAATTCTTCAGGGTCTTTAATGGCCATTTCGACAGAAAGCTTCGTTAAGTTGTTGAAAAAATCTCCCTTTACCCCTTTTTCAAAATATATTAAAGAATATCTTATCCGGGCGAAAAATCGTTGTAGTTGATTGCGTCCTTTGGCGTTAAAGTAAGTAATGTATTTTGCCCTTAAATAAGGCTCAGTAAAGTCAAAGTATTCTCGGCCGGAGTCTTCTTCGAAGTAGTTTCGGACGTAACATTCATCGAGAATGAAATCACTTCCCTCTTCAAAGTCTTGCCAGAGCTTCTTTAAGGTGATCTTCTTCTCCGTACGTTTGCCCTTTTTAGATATTCTGGCCTTTGTTATTTCGTCCTCTTGGAAAAGAATATCTAATAACTTGTTTAGTTGGTTAAGACTTAATTTAGGGAAAAATGTGACCGCAAAAATTACGTACGAATTGACTAAAGACTTACCTAAAACCAACTCATGGTCTATCGTTTCAACTTTTTCTTTCAGGAAGTTTCTAATGGAACTGGTACTGGGATCATAGCTTGCTAGTAAGTCAACGTGGTCCGCGAGTTTATCAACTCCCTCGTTGAGGTGATTGCTAATCTCTTCGTAAAAGAGCTGTTCATCTTTTTTCCACAAGCCGAGTTCTTGTTGTTTCCTTATGATGGGAATTAGTTCTTCACAACCATAGTTCGTCAACAACGGAGGCAAGAAATCAATAGTCCAGAGGGAACACCTTTCCTTTTCAAGCGGAAAAACTTCTGACGCTTTTGTGATGCCGCCTCTACATAAAAAGAAGATTCTAATGTTCTTCTCTTCTAAAGACCTCATTAGGTTGCCAAGTGTACCTTTAGAAACTCTCTTTACTGAGTTAAGAATTTCTATGTTCCCTTGATCAATCACAAGAATATAGTTCTCGTCTAACAGGATTTTATTGGCTCCACGAAATAGTTGAAAAATTCTTCTAGGCTGCAGCTCTTCATGGCTTGGTAAAAAGCGATAATCAAGTTTTATGCCACTTTGTTCTTCCTGCCGTATGATTTGGTTGACCGCGTCCGTAGTGATTTCTATATTATGGCAAGAAATAAATGTAATAGGGCTGCCCCTGAAGTTGTTGAAGTCCTGTTCTGGTAATTCAAACTTAGGCGCTCGTAAAAGGTACCGGTCAGTAGGCTCTTGCTTATCGCTGTCTTTCTTTGGAGTTGGATGATCTCCAATGTACATGTCCCCTCCAATATCAAAATGAGAACCTTGAATGGTGTTTTTTTGATTACCGCCGCCTTCTTGATTAGGTGGTGACTTTCCTTCTTCAGTTGCTTCGTTTGAAGGTGGCGGCGGAACCACCTCTTCTTCAACTTCAACTTCAACTTCTGATGGTGGTGGGGGCTCCGAGGGGGCTTCGTTTTCCGGACTTGTCGCAGGATGTTCTCCAATGTTCTCCTCAGCGGCTTCGTGAGGAGTTTTGTTCTCTTTTGGCTCGTCGTCACCCATGATTTTTTTTGTCTTAAATATTATTGGAATGGTAAAACGCCTGGCATTCTATGGAGTCATTACTTTTCGACCTAGCCCTAAAACAGCTTTAGTGATTTGAAGCTTGATCCGGTTTATCTCTTCCCAGGAAAGGGTGCCCATAATCTCGCTGTCAATAATAGAATTCCAACGTTGCCTTAACATTAAGGCCTGGTCCTTTTGCGGAGGCGATGCATCGCTGATCTCCGAAGTTAACAGTTCAATCGCTTTGTTCGTGTTGTTGTCTGCAATCAGCTTGTAGAACTGCAGGAGCTTTTTATTGCCCTCGGCAGGGTGTTTTGTGCTCGAGAGTGGCTCTGGAGCAGCATGATGGATGTCGCCAATATGAAGATTTCCTTCAACTTTGATTGTTGACGATTCAATACTGTTTTTTTTAGAATTTTGATTTTCAGGCATTGATTTTTCTATGTTTATCAATTGTTGTCACCGAGATGAAAGTCTCCACCAACGGTTATTTTACTGTCCTTGATAATGTTCTTATTGTTAATGATTTTTACCTCGCCAGAATGATCGTTTTTTTTCATCATTTCAACCTGTTGAGATAGACGTGCTAACAGGGCATCATCAACACCTAATTGTTTTCTCAAACTACTTCGTGCAGTGATTTTTGCGTCAGCTAGTGAGTCTTCAGCAGTAACTTCTTCACTAATGATTGAAGCAACATCTTGCCATATTTTCTGTAAGTAGTCAGGAGCATCGGGCGCTAGGTTCACTTCTTTATTTGAAGGAGAGACCAGGGCTAAATGAGGGAATATTTTGTCAAGAATAACTCCTGCAAGTTCTCTGGGATTCATCGCAACGATTTTATAGTCCGGAAAATTTAGATCGTATAAAAAAGCTCGCACAAAGGCCAGTAAATTGCGCATTGCTCTTTCTTGGCCACCCGCTTTATCCGATTCGCCTTTTCCTGCAAGTAAATCAGAAATTCCTCGGATGTTTAGTGCTCGAACTCCAGGGGATCGTGCGAGGGCTTTAGCAAAACCTATGGCTTCCATTTCTAAAGCAATAGTGTCATTGAAGTTTTTCTTCAAAAGGCTGTTGACGAAGCCTTTGCTTGTCGCAATCACTTTATTCCCGGAGGCGATCGGACCAAAAAACACCTTAGGGGAGGGCGAAAGATTGAGCCCCTCTGCCCAATTTGACCGCCTGGCGATGAGACGAAGATATTCTATTAAGTCAGGGTCAAAGCCAATACTTTCAGGCCGGGCAAGAAAATCATCATCACTTTCTTTGCCCGCCTCGTATCCATATGCTTTAGTCCCAACAACAATATCTCCAATAGCGACATCTTTAACCCCACCCGCAATGCCCAGCAAAAAAATAAAACTGGGCTTTAAATGTTGTATCGACTTTTCAGTCGCTAAGGCAATGTCTTCTAGTTTAGATCCCGTTTCCCTTATCGCTATAGTATAATTATGGTGCTTCCCCCTAAAGGAGCCTGTTTCATAAACATGTTTATCTATAATCCTCGGGCTTAGATTAGATAGTAGTTCACTTATAACCTGGTACTCTATTGAAATTGGAGTTAAGAAAACAATGTCCATTAGTGTTTGAATCTTACGGGCCTAGAATCAACTATAAGTGTTAGGAACACCTATTGTCTAAAAGAAAAATCGCTATTGTAATGTAAGGAATATTGTCATCAATAATATAATAGGTGTTCGATTATAGCTGAATTACCCAAAAATAGGTACAGGCTAAAGATTTGAGTCTTATTGTTTTGGGAAGAGTGGAGCTACATCTGAGGTGTTTACTATGGAAGTATCCCGTCGTGAGACGAAAGAAAAGACAAGCCAGCCACTCGACGGCATCATCGATCATGTAGCGCAGCTTCTGGAAGACATTCAGAGCAATATGCTGCAGCGTGCGCTTGATTTCCGCGAGGAGCACTCTCATCTGCCTCCAAAATTTGGATTTATAACGCCCCTGTTTTCTTTCTCCAAACCAACGCAGAGGCTAGTTTCACTACATCGTCGTACACCCCTTCAATCAGGTTTTGCTTATTAAGCAAGATGTAAGTATTGGTCGGATAAAGCTGCATTTTCTTAGTTAGCTTACGTTTCGAGGCTTGGTTTTCGTGGTAATGTGGCCAGCTGAAATTACCTTCCCGAACGTAGCGTTGCCAGGTTTTTGCGGGATTTTCTTTACTGACACTAATGATTGGTATTCCGGTAAAAAGGCTGTCGGTGGCCATGGATTGTGCGATGATTTTGTGGTCGCGGCGACTGGCGGAAGTACCAGAGTCGTAGAAATTAATTACGTAAAATTGATTTTTTGGCCGCTCTACTTCGACGGGCTGACCATCCTTGTCGTTCAGGTCGTACTTGCTAAGTTTACCTGGTAGCCGACTGCTCATTAGCCTGAATTTCCGGCCCGGTTCTTTGAACCGGGGATGACGATTCGCCGGTCCTGGCCTTTCCTGGAGATTGAGCCCCATTATACGTAAATCCGCTCTGCTCAGGTTGAACATCTCAAGGTAAGCGGCCTGAAAATCTGCCGCGATGGGAGTGCCCCAAAAGAGGTCCATAGAGGAGAGCAATAAAAGCTTGATGGTCTTAGGGTTTGTTTGTGCCTGAATCTTTGCTACTTCCTCCCGGAGGAGACGATCTAAGGGAGACAAGCCGACGGAATCAATGACGTTTCGGCCGGACTGAACGGAGAGGTAGACGTCGGCGCTCGGGGCGTCAACCCAACAATGGTTGCGGCCGAAAGAGTGATCGCCGGCAAAGGTCTCAAGGGTTAGCTCGTCAGCAGGACGAAATATCGAAATGTCGAGTATCAGGGTGTCATCGGGAAAGGCAAAGCCGTAGGGGAGGGTGTCCAGACTGGTCCGAATGGTGATGCTGTCGATCAGAAAGCCCGTTTCCCCCTTAATGAAAGCTACGCTGCTTTCGTCTCGAGGTAATTTATTCAGGTTGTTTTGGGCGAGGCCGCAGGTGCAAAGAAGGATTGTAAGAATTAGGGTTGTGACGGATTTCATGACTCCAAAGGTACTTTTAGCCCCAGTAATTAACCGTTAGGGAATTTTTAAAATTTGTGGGGAATAAATTAAGCTAAACCCCAAACGTTCAATAAAAGATGAATCACTTATTCGAAAAAAAGTTTGACGCTGCTACCTTCAATGAAATTTGCTCAAGATTTGGAATTGATCCGCTGAACGCAACGCTCATTAAAGAAGACGCCAACCTGATTTATGATTGTGGAGACAGCATTCTGCGGATATCCGTTTCGGATATCAGAACTACGGAAGACATTGAAGTAGAGCTAGACTGGATGGACTTTCTATACAAAAACAGTGTATCGATCCCTCGTCTTCTTCCTTCCCTTAACCAAAGACAACAAGAACGCATTGATGGTACCGAGGAGCACTTTTCGGCCGTCAGGTTCGAGAAGGTTGTAGGGAAGCTGATAAGTAAGGAAACCTGGAACACTGCACATTTTCAAAGGCTGGGCAAATTAGTGGGGAAGATTCACCGTGCCAGTAAAGGTTATACCCGAAAGAGGCACCTAAATTATAGGCATTGGGATCAACTCGTTGAGTGCAGCTACGCAACCTTACTTCCCTTAGATGAACGCAGACTCCAAGAACTAAATTCGAGGCTCATGAGCGAGTTCCGAAGTAGGGAACGAAACACTATGAATTACGGACTCATCCATAATGATGTTCATCACGAAAACTATCTACTTCAAGAGGATGGCGTTAAGATAGTTTTGTTTGACTTCGAAGTCACCTGCCAGTCTTGGTACCTCTATGAAATTGCTACGGCACTATACTATGCATGCTTAGTGAAACGAAATCAAAACAACGAAGACTTTGAGCAATTGTTCCTGAGCCACTTCGTAGAGGGGTACCGGTCGGAAAATAGCTTGCCAACGTTCGTCTTTGAAGACGTTCTCAAATTTATGCTTTACCGCGACCTTTTTATCTATGGGTATATGTTAGCAATGTGGAAGAATAAGGTATTACCTAAGGAAATCACTGATTACCTTAGCCGCCTCAATACTTCAATTGAGGTGCGTCGGAACCGCCTGAATTTGTAGACTCAATCACTTGAGCTTAAAGTTCCTGTAGCCCATTTCCTGTATTTCCAAAATCGAATAAATTTGCAAAAACACTTAGTCGAAATAAAAGCCCGCACCACTCGTACGGCAGAACAACGTGAACTCCTTCTTGCTAAAGGCGCAAACTTTAAAGGCACCGACCACCAAGTTGATCATTACTTCAACGTACCTGAAGGGCGTCTGAAGCTCCGCAGTGGGAGCATCGAGCACAGCCTCATCTTCTATAAACGTAGTAACCAGGCTGGCCCCAAAGACAGCTCCGTTGGCCTCACAAAAGTTGATACCCGCGCGTTGGCTGACAGCCTCGCCGCTACCCTCGATCAGGCCCTCGGCACGTGGGTAAAGGTGGACAAGCAGCGAGAAATCTACTTCATCGACAACGTGAAATTTCACCTTGACGAAGTCGTAGGGCTTGGTACCTTCATTGAGATTGAAGCCATCGGAGACTCTGCTGATCAACGAGAAGAATTACTAAGACAGTGTCATGAATACATCGCCTACCTCGATGTGCGGGAAGAGGAGTTGATAGATGTTAGCTATAGTGACCTCTTAGTAAGAAGAAGCCAATAGATTGAGAACAAAGACGTAAAGCAAGCCTTGCACCTGCGTACCAGCGCCCTCGTGTTATTTCAAGCACCTATTGTAGCATAATTGACTATACAGCCTATTCAATTAAGTGGTGCTTCTTAGTTAATTCTCATACCGAAACCACATCAGTATACCCCCGAAGGCGGTAATCAGGGCCATCAGAACGGTAGTCATTTTGATGCTTCGCTGGAGGTAGTTACTGAAATTCCGAATCGCTTCTGCTGAGTCTGGATATTTAGGTATAATCTCATCCTCTACCCTCAGCTTACTGAATATCTGGCCGGGGGTGAAATCTACCTCGTTTTGGACCAATATCCGGTAGGCCCTTAACACCTTCGCCCGAAAGTAAAGGTTAACCCCTAGCATCATGATGAATAGGACGCAAACAATGGTGATCAGTAGTAGGCGCATGGCGGTTTTGTTGTGAGGCAAAGGTAGTTCTGGTGGAGGACTTGTAGTCCTGACTTGTTGGTGTAGGTTGAACTACAAGCCCTACACCAAAAAACGCCCCCGACACAACTCGCGAAGTGCCGGGGGCGTCAATGATCCAGAAAAACCAATTGCTTAGAAGCGCTCTTAGTTCTTCATGAAACGAACAGATTGCATTCCTTGCGGCGAGGTCACCTGAACGAAATACATGCCGGAAGGCAGCTGGCTGATGTCGATCTGAACGGTCGTGGAGTTTTCGCCACCAACTAGCGTCTGGACGCCGTAGGAGGCACCATTCATATCCCGTACGAAGATCTGACCACTGGGGAGAGCATCAAAGCTTTCCAGGTCAAGGTAAAGCACGTTCCCACTGGTTGGGTTCGGGCGAGCGGTCATAAGCAACGCTCCAATTGGGCCGCTTCCCTGCTCGGGGCCTTCTCCGTCGGTAAATCCAACCTCGTCTGTCCGAACTACAGTAACAAAATTATCACTTAGGTCGAAGCAGGCATCAGCCAGCTCGGCTGTAGCTGCGTCGTCTCCCATTCCAGCGATGATGTTTCCGGAGTAAGACAGACCCCACACGCGGCAGGTTCCAACTCCGGCGGGGCCAAAGTCGATATTCGGACCAGCAGAGGTAGCTAGTAATAGGTTGGCTTCATCGGTGATCACGTACATGAAGTTTTCTCCGCGCTCTCCGTCCACAGCAAAGGCGACGATCGCTGTGGCATCGTCGCCACTACCTACGATTTCAATTTCTACTTCAGTCTCTCCGTCAGTAGTACTGACCATTCCTCCATCGGGGTCCTGGTAGATTATAGTGATGAAGTTGCTCGTGAGTGCTCCACAGCCAGTGGCAAAGGTGGCGGTATTAATGTTTTGGTTGATACCCAAAAGACTCGTCCCGGTAAAGTTGAAGCCGTAGATGCGGTAAGTACCCGGGCCGAAGGCCTGGAAAGGTATAATGTTACTTGGTAAGTTATTGGCACGGATGCGTCCGTCTTCGTCGGTAACGATGAAGCGGTAGTTCGGACCACTCACGCTTGATTCAATAACCGCAATCGGATTGTCCCCATCAGCAATGCAGAAAGTAATCGTATCTCCTGTACCTTCGGTGGTAATGTTTGTCAGCGTGCCCGCACTGATTTCACCACCCTGGGTTACGTCGAGGAATGTATCGGTAAGTTCATAGCAATTATCGGCAAGGGCAACCACCGCCACGTCATCTCCAACCATTGCCGTTACGTTTCCGGTGTAGGCTAGGCCGTATACCCGGTAAGGACCTTGTGGCAGCGCGCCCAGGTCTACACTAGTGGGGTCAAGAGCGACCAATTGTATGATGCCAAAGGTATCCGTTACCAGCACCGCATATCCAGTTAGGCTTTCACTTGTTGTGGATACGCTAATGGTTCCGTCCCCGTCAACAGTACAGGATATGCCCGTTCCCGGTACGTTGTCGAAGCTGATCTCTCCGGCTTCAGGCGTATCGTTCAGTACACGGATGCAATTTCGGGATAGGGACTCACATCCGGTAGCCAACGGGCTAAATTCAATACTCGAACCCGGCGCAGCCAGGAGGTCACCAGAATAGCTCAGTGCCCATACCTTAAGCTCTTGCAGCGGTAAGGTGCCGAAGTTGAAGGAGTCTTGATCTGCAGGAACTACAGAGATGATTACGTTGGTAATGGTTGTGATTAAGTAGCGGTAAAGGGTATCAGCTTCGCCGCTATTGGTGGTGAAGCGTACTAGCCCATCATCCAGATTGTCGGGGCAGAAGTAAACTTCCTCTACTCCGTTGCCGAGGATGTCTCCGCCGTCTACCCGTTCTACGTTAACGGTTACGAAGTTATCGCTAAGGTCAAAGCAGCTGGTCGCAAGATCAGTAGTGAAGATGTTCTGACCAGGAATAAGGGTCAGAATACCGGAGTAGGCGAGACCGTATACAGCATAGGAACCTTCCTGCGCCATATTGAAGTTGAAAGTGTCCATAATGCCCAGCAGTGCGAAACTGTCGGCCTGAACAATAATGTAGATGTAGTCTCCTTCAGAGGGGCCAGAAACAAACTCCAGGGCCGGCTCTGAGGGCACGCCGGAACAAACGTCGGCTGAAGTACTTCCATCCGCTAGGGTGACGGCGCCGGATACTGGAACTACACGGTTGACAGTGATGAAATTGTCGGCAAGGTCTGAACAACCAGTGGCTAAGGAGGCATTGGTGATGGTGTCACCAACTATTACCGTTGCTTCTCCGGCAAAAGTAAAGCCCCATACACGGCAGGTACCAAGGCCAGCGGGTTCAAAGTCAAAAGAGTTGCCTTCCACTAAAGCAAGTACAACGTCGTTGGTGTCCGTAACTACGTACTGGAAACCAGCTCCTGTTGCTCCAATGCTGTTGAAGGAGATAATGTCGGCATTGCCATCGTTAGGGCAGGTAGTTATAGCATCAAGCCCTCCGTTCAGGCTGATGGTTCCGCCAACGACGTCTTCCCGGGTCACCGTGACGAAGTCGTCAGATAAAGCAGAACATGCTGAAGAGAGCCCTCCTGCACCTGCGTCCGCGCCTACTTCGGCAAGCAATTCTCCTTGATAAGAAAGCCCCCAGATACGGCATACGCCGAAAGGAGCAGCGTCGAAATCGAAAGAGTTTCCTTCAAGAATTTCGAGAATGATGTTGTTTTCATCCGTAATAAGGAAGACAAAATTGTCACCTTCGGCGTCGAAACTTTCGACCTCAACGATGTCGGGGTTGCCGTCCTGAGAACAAACCGAAACTTGGTTGTCACCATCTACGGTGGATACGCTTCCGCCCTCGGGCAGTTGCTTGGTCACGGTCACAAAGTTCGGAGAGAGGGCGTTACACTGGCTGGCCAGTTGGTCTACGCCCGCTACGTCTCCGGGCTCCGCGATGATGATCCCGTTATAGCCAAGACCATGAACACGGCAAACACCCTCGGGCAGCTGTTCAAAGTCAATGCGGTCAGTGAAGGCCACAAAGAATACAACGTTGTTCGTATCGGTTACGACGTAGTTGAAATTGTCGAGGCTTGTTCCGGTAGAGTCAAAGCGGAAGGGGTCGGGAATGGCGTCTCCAGGGCAAGCCAGAATTTCAGTTTCTCCATCCTCAGTGCTGATTGTACCGGTGGATGCATCAAGTCTGTCAATGGTGATAAAATTGTCTGAGACCGCGAAACATCCCGTTGCTAAAGAAGTGCCATCGATGTTGTCGCCCATCATCGCGGTAAGTTCACCGGAATAGATGATGCTATAGAGTTGGCAGATGCCTGGTGGCACAGCGTCAAAGTCAAGCGATGAGCTTGCGGGAATCCCAATGATGTTTCCTTCTCCGTCAGTGATCAGCCATCCTCCGTTTTCGCCAGCAGCTCCTTCAACGGTAAAGAAAAGAATGTCGGAAATCCCATCTCCGGGGCAGACGGTGGCTGAAGTCGCTCCTCCTGCTAAGCTAACCGTTCCGGCGATGGGGCTGCTCCGAACAACGGTCACGAAGTTGTCGCTAAGGCTGAAACATTCAGAGGCTAGAGGAGAAGATAGATTGTCTCCTGTGGTGACGGTGAGCTCACCGGCGTAGCTAAGACCCCAAAGGCGGCAAATACCATTGCCCGCTCCGTCAAAGTCAACGATGTCTCCTTCAGGAACATCCAGAACATTGTTTTCCTCATCGGTAACGATGAAGGTGAAGTTCGCCCCGTCGGCATCCATAGATACGAACGTGAAGATGTCCGGTAATCCGTCACCGGGGCAAACGTTAACTTCGGTTTCACCTTCTGAGGTTGCCACGGTTCCACCATTTGGTGTGGAGCGGATAACGGTTACGAAATCAGCGCTAAGCTCAAAGCAACCTTCAGCAAGTTGTGCGGCGGTGATGTCGGAGCCCGGTACAAGGGTAAGTTCTCCCTGGTAAGTTAATGACCAGATGCGGCAAGTGCCGGTTCCTGCTCCTTCTACGTCAAAGCTTGGTGTAAGGCTGAAATCCAGTATTTCATTTACGTCGTTAGTGATGACGTAGACGAGGTCTCCGCCGGTGGCACCGGTGTTGACTACCGCAATTATGTCTGCATTGCCATCTCCCGGGCAGGTTTCTACCTGGCTTTCCCCATCAGTGGTGAGAATGGTACCACCGGTTGGAACTTCGCGAATCACTTCAACAAAGCTGTCGGAAACATCAAAGCAGCCATCAGAGAACTGAGCATCCTCAATTTGGTCTCCCAATTGAGCGGTGAAAACGCCAGTGAAGGTAACGTTGTAGGCACGGCAAATGCCTGGCTCCGCAGTATCAAAATCAACCGTAAAGCCGTTAGGCAAGGCAATGATTTTTCCATTGTCATCAGTAATTACGAGGCGAAGGAACCCTTCACTCGTAGTGCTGTTGGCAAAAGATATTTCGTCGGCGTTGCCATCGCCTGGGCAAATGCTGATAGAAGTTTCGTTGTCTACTGTTACGATCGTGCCACCGTCAACGTTATCACGGATAACGGTAACAAAGTTGTCTGAGATGTCAAAGCAGCCGTCGGACAACTGTGCGTCCGAAATTTGGATACCGGTAGCCGCAGTGAAATTACCGGTGAAAGCAACATTATAAGCCCGGCACGTTCCTGGCCCGGCAACGTCAAAGTCGACAGTGAAACCAGAAGGCAGGCCGATGATCTCGCCCATATCATCAGTAATCACCAGGCGATTCCCGCCATTTACGGGGCTAGTACCGGTAAATGTGATCTCGTCGGGGTTGCCATCGCCCGCGCAGAACTGAACGGTTGTTGCTCCGTCATCAGTGGAGATGGTGCCGCCGTCTACATTTTCACGGGTAACGGTAACGAATGAATCGGATACATCAAAGCAGCCATCAGATAACTGGGCGGTAGCGAGCTGGTCACCAAGCTGAGCGGTAAAGCTTCCGGTGAAAGTAACGTTATAGGCGCGGCAGATGCCGGGAGGAGCGTCGTTAAAATCGACAGTGAAACCATTTGGCAGGCCAATGATCTCTCCCTCTTCGTCAGTAATAATCAAGCGAAGCGTACCCATGCTTGTGCTGCTGTTGGCAAAAATGACTTCGTCGGCGACTTCATCTCCAGAACAAACGCTTACGGAGGTTTCATTATCGGTAGTCGATATCGTACCGCCGTCCACTTCTTCCCGAACTACAGCAATGAAGTTTTCTGATAAACCAGTTCCGCAGCCCGTGAATACAGCCAACTCGCTGATGTTATCCCCCGTGCTGATTGGAAGTTCGCCAGGATTCGCGAAAGCATAAACATAGCAGGTACCGACGCCCGCTTCATCAAAATCGATGATGCCATTGTCGTTGATGCCTAATAAGCTACCATTAGGGGTAGTGATGAGATAGGTGACATTGCTAGCCGCAGAACTTACCGTTATTTGGTTGGCTCCGCCATCTCCAAGACAAAAACTATAATTGTCCTGATCAGATTCGATGAGAATGTCTCCGGAGCTGCCGTTGTTTACGGAAACAAAATTTGCCGTAAGACCAAAGCAGGGGAGCGATAGCGTAGCGCTACTGAAGGTGTCTCCTACGTTTGCGGTAATGTGGCCGTAGTTGGAGAAGGCATAAACGCGCAGTGCTCCACCAGGTAAGAGATCGAAGTTAATGCGGTTGCTGAATCCAATCCACTGGATTACATCGCTAGCATCCACTACTACGTAGGCATAAGCTTGATTGAAAGGTACAACCTGGAAGCGTATGCGGTCGGTCACGTCATCGTCGGTACAAGTGGAAATTTCGGTGGCGCCGGAAAATGCTAAAGATATAATAGCGTCTTCTTGGCAAGGTCGGTCATCTAAAGTAGGCATCTGAGCGAAAAGACTGGTCGAATGGAAAACACAGAAAAAACCCAGAAAAAAGATAGTGTATAAGTTCTTAAGCATAACAATGTTTTTGAGGAAGATGATTGGGTAGCAGAGAGCACCTCCTCTTTTAGCGTGAGATTATCGTGTAAATTTAGTGAATTGCCTCCGATCACAATAAATTTTATATGTCATCCATTCAGATACTGTTACTTTGTGGACAATTTTAACGCTTTCTCTGATTTTAAGGCGCGGCCGCAGGTGCTAAGAAAGGTTTTGGAACAGGGTTTTTCTTGTACAAGGCCTGCCTCCTAACCGATAGTTGTTTTTTCTTCGCACCGTGCTTAGTCTTAATGTTTATTCGCCACACGCTTTGAGTTGAATCCCAAAAACATAGTTTTGCCTATCTCACGTTACTTAATAACCTTACCGCTGTTGCTGCCAGCGCTTCTTTTCTGTCAGGGCCTCACGGTCGATCCTGACTACGATGCCGAACGCCTCGTCAAGGAAGTATTTGCCTCCGGACAGTGCGAGACCATCTTCAATATCCGTCAAATCGGGAGCAATCCGGATGGGATCGGCTTCTTCTCCGGACCAGATAGTATTATGGGTTTTGACCGGGGTATTATTCTTTCTACAGGGAAAGTTGTTGATGCGCCTGGCCCGAATTCAGATACTGATATAGGAACAGTACTGGAAGGGCAAACGAATGACCCCGATCTGAGCCTGGTCGGCTCAAGTGATATCTACGATCGCTCCGGACTGGAGTTTGACTTTATTCCCCTACAACCAACGGTAACCTTTCGCTACGTCTTCGCTTCTGAGGAATACTGCGAATTCGTAGGGGCTGACTTCAATGATATTTTTGGTTTTTTCATTAGCGGGCCCGGCCTGAATGGTCCATTTAGTGATGGAGCTGTTAATGCCGCTACGATCCCCGGTACTAGTCAGCCGGTAAGCATTAACAATGTCAACTTTGCCACCAACGCATCTTTTTACCTCGATAACGAATTCCCAAGCGTTCGGAGTTTTGCTAACTGTGGAGGAGGTAACGACACCGGTCCTCGCTTCGATTTGATCGAGTATGACGGACAAACGGTAGTGCTTACAGCTACCATAGAATTGCAAATTTGTGAGACTTACCACATTCGCCTTCTTGTAGGAGATGTCGAAGATGGAGATCTGGATTCTGCAGTATTTCTTGAGGCAGGTAGCTTTGATCTCGGTGGTAGCGTCAGCCTGGCTGGCGAGGGAGGAGACTCTACCCTGACAACCATCTTCGAAGGCTGTGAAGTCACGAACTTTCGTGTACAGAGAGGTCCTGAAAGTAACCCCATTCAAGATCAAACCATCGCTTATCGGATTGGGGCCAATTCTACAGCATTAGAAGGGACTGACTTTTCTGCGGGGCCAGGCCTGGTCACTATTCCAGCCGGAGCAATGTTTGCTGAAATCCCCATCATCGCCTTTCCTGATGCAGTTGACGAAGGACCAGAAAATGTCTGGCTTTACTTAGACATCCCCTGTGCTTGTTATACCGACTCCATCGAACTCATAATCAACGAACCTGAAGCGTTAACAGTCGGCCTTGATGAGGCCTTTTATTGTCCGGGTGAAACCGCTACACTTAGACCAGAGGCTTCGGGGGGCGTTCCTCCGCTGGAGTATCAGTGGAGTTTTGGTAGTACGGATTCTGTCCCCTCCCTCACACCGCCCTTACCCATGTCCATTGGCCTGACCGTTACGGATGCCTGTGGCCAGGTGGTCAATAAGTCCATTTCAACCTTCAGTAGTATTCCTCCTTCGTTGGTATTGCCGCCCCAAGATTTAAGAACTTGCCGGAACGAGCCGCAGTCCATTGTGCTGGACCTGGTAGGAGCTACGCCTATCACTGTCATCTACCAACTCAACGGTGGACCGCTGGAAGAGTGGGAATTTTTAGCAGACGGAAGACAAGTTCAGCCCATTACCCGTGGTGGTAATTACCGGATTATTTCGGTGGAAGATCGAGCCTGTCGAGTAGAAATAGATACCACCATTCGTGCTGATTTTTTTGAGCCAGCCATTAATCCTCGCCTGGAGAACCCTAGCTGTGGAGGCCGATCTGATGGCTCCATCACGGTGACGCACCTACCAACGGTTGAGCCGTATACCTACAACTGGTCTGGGGTCAATCCAACCGGACTTACAGTAACCGGACTTCCCGCCGGGTCTTACGCTTTGACGGTTACGGATGCCCTCGGGTGCTCCAGTGAGCGTAGCTTAAGCTTGCGAGATCCCGATCCAATAAGCCCCATCGATATTAGTTGTACAACGGTCCGTCGTCCTCCGCTTGTACTCTCTGCCGGAGGCGGAGTACCGCCGTACACCTATAGTGTAGACGGTGTGAACTACTTTGATCGTAATGGTTTTGGCCGCCTCAACGAAGGAGAATACTATACGTTGCGTATCCGAGACGCTGTAGGGTGTGAAATGGAACAGCCTAATTTTTTCTACCCGACAGCGACGCGCCGCCCGGCAAGGCTGCCAAATTTTGTTCCACAGGAAGTAGCTGGTAGCTCAGTTGTAGAGGCAGAGTACTTTGTGCCACTAGATCAAATAACCGCTTACCGTTGGCATCCTGCAGATTTATTCGATTGCCCAACTTGCCCCAACCCAACCGTGAGTGCGCCTTCTAGTCAACCCATCAGTCTTGCTATTGATAATATTTATGGATGTACGGACAGCTTAGTCACCTTTGTGGCTGTAGATGGGCGTATTCCGGTATACGTGCCCAACATCTTTACGCCGAATGGAGATGGTACCAATGATTTTGTGGCTATCTACGCAAATACCGATCAGGTAGAGCGGGTGGTCTCTTTTCAAGTACGTTCTCGTTGGGGGGAGTTGCTTTGGGAAGATTATGATTTCGCTCCCAACGATGGTCGGCGCGGTTGGAATGGGATGCTAAATGGTAGAATCGCTAGTGTAGCAGCCTACGTCTGGATTGCGGAAGTTCGGTTGACTACCGGAGTCTTACAGCGAGAGGCGGGAACAGTAGTTTTGATGCGATGATGATCTGGACGGGGGCTTTTGCTTGATGTAGGTACACCATTTGCACGTGAATAGGTTTGTGCGCAAACCTTGTCTTTGGATCAAGTGCCCCAGCCAATTCTACCCGATCTCGTACCTTCGCGTTATGTCTAACCAAGGCCAACACCTGGCGGCACTGACCCGCAACTTCCACGCCCTGCGTGGTCCCTTCCTTAAATGGGCGGCTAAATACCACCAAACGGATGAGGTAACACTGGCGCACTACCGGCGCGCGCTTATTGGTTGGTACGAAGCCAGAATTAATCCCGAAGAGCCATTCATGGGCGAAATTCAAGCCTACGTCCAGCGGGTAACTCAAGTCTATTTTGCCGGGAAAATGGATGAAGCCGTACTGGCCGCCGAGCGCATGCCGATTGCGGAGTTAGGCATGGCACAGGAGCAGAATCCACTTAACCATCTCCCCCGACCGGTTCAACTCAATAATGCTCAGCGGCTCATGCTTACCCAGTTCAAGGAACAGGGTAAAAGCTGTCAGGACCTACTGATGATGTTCGACTATCACAAGCTTAGCCATGCGCGGATTGCAGAGGTGATCGGTTTGGAAGGTCAGGTTGAAGAAACCGAAGACCGCCGCCAAAAATGTATGCTGATGGTGCGCGAGGCCTGGCAAGCGGGTGGGATTACGGACCCCATTCACATCCCCTCTCCCCTAGATGAAGAACTTATAGACCGCTACTATGCCGGAGAACTTGGTGTCGCGGAGCGGTGGGACGTTGAGGCGCGCCGACCATCAGACTCCGTATTCCGAAGAGCGATGGAATTGCGCGAAGACTGGGCTGAAGTTATCACGGTTGCAGGCCGGCAAGACCTCATGGAAACGCTGCTCAGAGAAGAAAAAAAATACACCCGAAAACGATCCGTTGCACCCGCGTCCGCGCCCGAAGTAAAATTGTCGCCACGGAAGAAAGGCGGAATCAAGCTCGGTAAATTAGAACTGCCCGATCTGCAAACGCTGATGGCGATAGGCCTCTTTGCAGTCTTCGGCTGGGTGGTCTGGACTACCTTCGGGCCTACTACCGCAGAAAACAAATCCGTCGCCCATTTCGAGCCCCTGCCCAATTTTTTCGACCGTATGGCCCCGCGCGATGCTTCCGAAGAAGATCTAAAACGGATCCTGTATGATTACGACCGTGGGCAGTATCGCTACGCTTACGATGAGCTATTACCCGTTGCCCAGGCCTACCCGGCCGCGCCGCTCTACCTTGGCGTTTGCGCGCTGGCGCTAGAGCAACCTACCCGCGCATTGGAATGGCTAGAGCAAATACCAAGAGGTAGTTTTTACCGCCCCTACGCAGAATGGTACGAAGCACTGGCTTACCTAGCGGAAGGAAATTCTATTGCTGCAGAAACGGTGCTGGAAGATATTCAAGCTACGCCCGGGCATCCGTATCGGGGGAAGGCCGGTGGGCTTTTGGGGGAGCTGTAGATTCTCGATTCTCGGTTCGTGATTCTCGATTCTTGATTTGGCTGCCGCGCAAAAGAGATTCTCGATTGTGAGGGTATCAGGTGGAAGTTTCGACACAAATTGTTTTGTAATTAAATTGTCGTACATTTGGTGTG
>CAYPIM010000026.1:0-42784 GCA_964410795.1 uncultured Lewinella sp.
CCAAGAAAGCGAAACACCCCTTTGAGTGCCACCCCTCTATCCTTATTGACATCTTCGAAAATCATCAAATGGACATTTTCTCTGCCAAAAAGATCAATGTATTTTCCTACGTCGTGGGCATAAAAGCCGTATTCGATAACACCATGCGCTTCCACCAAATGTCCTTTCTCACCTAGTAATATATCTTTCAGGGAAACTTCAGGAGGAATTCTACCGGATCGAATAATGTGCTGTACCGCAGAAATTGCTCTCATCGCAGGATTCCGGAGGATAATGAGGATTTTACACCCTGGAAGCATTTCGTAAATCCGATCGGCAGTATTTGGCATATGCCCTTCAGTAGCCTCTCCCGAGAATAAGTAATCGGGTGTTTTTTCTAGAATAATCTTATGTTCTGGCGTTGCAGCAGCAAAGTACTCAGCGTACCATTCCTCCCCCTTAGCAAAGTTATAGTCTTTGTCAAAAAAGTGAACCTCTCCCTTTGGGCCGAAGATTTCTGGGTGTTTCCTCAGGTTTTCTAGCAACCATGATGATCCACATTTCTGCCCTCCAACAATTATCGCATTTGGAAACTTCATTTATGGTAAAACAGTGTTATTTCGTTAATGATTTTATTCACATCATCATTCGTCAACTCGAGGTGCATCGGCAGTCGAAGTAGTCTTTCACTTTCTTTAGTCGTAAACCGATCTTCTCCTGAAAGGCGCCCCATTTCAAGGCCGGCCCGCGCGCTATGAAGCGGTACATAATGAAAAACCGTTTGTATGTCTCGTTCACGAAGGTGCTTTATCAAAGCAGAACGTTCTTCCACATCTGCACACTTGATGAAGAAGAGGTGTCCGTTATGCTCCTTATCATCAGCCAGGGTATCATGTAAGCCGATATGCCCTGCTTTTGAGAGGGGTTGTAAGCCTTGATAATAAAGACTCCAGATTGCTCTCCTCCTGCTCGAAATCTTCTCCGCTTCTTTTAATTGCGCTAACAGGTACGCAGCATTTAGCTCACTGGGAAGGTAGCTGGAGCCTAGATCTACCCAGGTATATTTATCCACCTGTCCTCTAAGGAATTGAGCACGATTAGTCCCTTTTTCCCGAATAATTTCTGCCCGGGCAGCATAATCAGGATTATTAATCAATAAGGCTCCCCCTTCACCACAATGAATATTCTTTGTTTCATGGAAGCTGAAAGTGCCAAAATCTCCGAAAGTACCAAGGGCTTGGCCATTTTGAGTTGCTCCAACGCACTGAGCAGCATCTTCTACTACCGCCAGCTTAAAACGGCTTGCGATTTCATTGATCGCATGCATATTACAACCGACTCCTCCATAATGGACAACTACAATAGCAGCAGTTTTATCCGTTATTGCGTTTTCCAGTAGTCGCTCATCAATATTCATGCTTTCCGGATGAATATCCACAAACACAATTTTTGCTCCACGAAGTGCAAAGGCATTCGCGGTAGAAACGAAGGTGAACGACGGCATAATGACCTCATCTCCGGGCTGTATATCCAGTAGAATTGCAGCCATCTCTAAGGCATGGGTGCAAGAAGTAGTGAGGAGCACTTTTTTTGCCTGACAAGTCTCTTGCAGTAAGGCGTTCACGGACTTGGTAAAAGGACCGTCACCGCAGAGCTTCCTATTTACGATTGCCTTCCCTATAGTAGCGGCCTCCGTTCCAAGGACCAATGGGATATTAAACTTTATCATGATCTAGAGTTAAGAGGCCATGGCATCACGTACCAGCTTAGTGAAGAAAAGAACGATTCCGGTTAAAATCACTCCTAACAATCCTCCAATAACCAAAGCCGAAACCCAACTCTCCGTTGTTTTGTTTAACGGCTCAAGTGGAGCATCAATCAGGTTAAAGGCCGGTTTTTCGTTGGCCAGGAGAAACGCAGCAGTTTCCTTGTTTTTAACGACCTCCGCATACAAAGTACTCAGGATTAATACCTGGCGATTGAGTTCCTGACCTCTAATGATGTTCTGCCTAAGCAGAATATTGGAACTTCTATCCTCAAACCTGGCGAGGCGAGCTTCAGCGGCGGCCAGCTCTAATTTTACCGAATCCGCCCGCTCTTCCAACATGGTCAACGTCTTCTTTTTACCCGAGACCGTAGTGGTTACGAAGTATTCTGATAATTCGGCATAAGTATTGTTTGCCAGGGCGACGGATAATTCCGGGTTCAGGGTGTTTACCCGAAGGTCAAAAAGGCCACTAAATTCATCTACGCTTAGTTGAACGAAGCCTTTTTCTTCGGCGATTAGTTTGCGGTACAACAGTTTGAAGACCCTGTTACCAGCAACGTCATCAGCTGCTGGAATGCCATCACCAAAGTAGAATCCATTTAGGGACTTACTTTCCTCCCAAAGCTCGTGGTAGTCGTAGATGTCAATAATGTGGTCCGCCAGTAGCTTAACAGTGCCGTCTATTTCTACAGAGTCAAATAATACCCGACTCAGTACTTTACGGCTCTTCCCCAGCTCCAGCAGCTTGTTTACTTTGCTTCCGCCACTGTCTCCTCCCCCAAGACCGAGGCTGCCCAAGATTGCTCCTGCACCAACGGAAGATTCTTGTTCATCGTTGAGCATGAACGTTAACGGAGCAGAATAAACGGAAGGAGTGGAGTAGGCAACATAAAAGAATATCCCTCCAAGCAAGAGTCCTCCTAATAACAGCCAATACCATTTCTTCAGGAAGAAGCTTATGTATTCCTGCACAGCAAGGATCAGTTCTTTCAGGGTTAATTCATCTTGCATGAATGGTATTTTGTGGGATTGCGCCAAGCATACGGATACCCGTTGGCACGCTAAAGTTGAACCTAATTTGTAGCCCTTTGGCGGAGCAGGATAAAGGTAGTAATTGTGGTTGCACCAGAAATAATAATTGATGCCAGGCCAAGCCAGTCAAACCTTTCTTCCCGTCGTTGTTTGCGTTGTTTTACCGGAGCGGAAGCTACCCGGATACTAGCCCCCGGCCGAAGCTTCGGATAGGTTCGCAGCCCAAGAAAATTTGTGGTCTCTTTCACTTGACCGTTGGCATACTCGACGGTAGTCCAGCGCTTCCGAGCGGTATCATCATCGAATCCTCCAGCGTAATTATTGATGTACCAGCCGGCAGACTTATCCCCTTGATAAGCCACCTGTATCGTACCGCCAAAAGTCAATGAATCGGTTCCAAACTGATTGGCCAGTGTGTTTTCGGTGTAAATAGTAACGAGTTCCTGCATTTTAGGAATGTAAAGGGTATCCTTGTTTAGTAGCACTATATTCGTTGGGTCAGCCGGATTGGCAATGACCCGGTCCAGGTCAAGAATAACGTAACCGGTCCCGTTTCCTTTACCCGGGCGATATAAGGTAGCCCCCTTGGCAAAAGCACCTGCGGTAAGCCCGCCCGCTCGCTGAATGACCTCACTTAGTTTTTCGTTGTTCCGCAAGAGGGCGTACCCTCCAGGGTAGCGTACTTCACCCTCTATATATATGTTCTGAATGGTCTCAAACTCTGCGGTACTGCGGACAACCACTTCGTCAAAAGGCTGTAGGGTGAAGGTCTCAGCCTGATCCAGACTGAGCGATTCCACGAGTGTTTTTGTCTCTTCACCATCTATGATTTGCAGACGAAATACTTCAACACGTCGCTTATCTGCATCAATGCGCAGCCCTCCGGACAAGTACAACAAATCATTTAAGGAGAGGCTGGGGCCATAAGTGAACACGCCAGGGCGGCGAACTGCGCCGGATATTCTCACTTCTTGTAGGTCGGTAAAGAGCTCCTGGGAGTAGATAAAAATCTGATCCAAAGGCTGCAGTACAGTTGCGCCATCCTTTAGAAAATCAAGCCTTTTGTAAGAAGGGGCTTCCCGGTTATTGAGGGGGGTTCGAATCAGCATCAGTTCGTTAGCGGCATTAGGTTCAAGCCCTCCGGCTAATAATATTGCTTCTTCAAGACTAAGTGCTCCATCTTGCGGGAACGGTAGAGTCACCGCGCTGTCCCGGACAGCTCCCCTTACCGAAAAAGTTGACTGATCGGTAAAGGTGCTCTCCGCCAAGATGCGCAGTACATCCCCTCTTTGCAATTCAACCTTCTCTGCACCTGCGTCTGCGCCCAGATCAACCCGAATAAGCCGCTGGGTTCCATCATCGTTGCTACGGAAAAGGAATGCGACATCCGAGCGCGCACCAGGACGTACCCGCCCGAGGGTAAGCAAGTCTGCCAAATTGATACCTTCCGTGAAGGCGTAACGCCCTGGCAGCAACACCGCACCTTCGATGGTGACAAAGTTTTCTACGGGATTATTAATTATCGGGACTTCGACAATGTCTTCATTTTGCAACCGAAATTCAGCTTGCTTGGCTAGATCGACGTTGAGCAACTCCAACTGTCCATCCACGTACCGTGTAACACGTATATTCTTAGTTTCTGCACGAGCTTTGGTTCCTCCGGCGAAAGCCAGTAGGTCCGTAATTGTTTCTCCTGCTTTCAATTCATACTGCAAGGGCCGTTGCACGCCCCCCTCCAAGGTTACAATGGTTTTAGCCATTGGAACAAAAATGGTAGCATTGTTATTCAAAAACAGCGCGGAGCCAGAGGTCGGGTTTCTTAGGTATTCATAAACATCGAGTTCCGTGGTTTTATCTCCGTGTGTGAGTTGAATGTTTCTTACCGTCCCCCTTTCGGTTGGGCCACCCGCTGCGACCAGCGCATTGAAGCCCGTATTCAGCGATGACATAGCAAAGCTTCCGTTGTTCTCTACTTCGCCAAAGATGTTAACGTTGATCGTACTAGCCGCCCGAATACGAATATTAAGCTGTCCGTTTTGAAAAGTATAAGATCTTTTCAGTCGGTTGGCCAGTACCTTTCGGGCCTCGCCGAGTGGAATTCCTGCAAGCGGAATACGGGCAGTATTTGGCAATTGTACAAATCCACTTTCATCAACCCGGAGAATAAAATCGGATTGACTGGCACCGAAGATTGTTACCGCGATTTCATCTCCCGTCTTTAGTGGGTAGCTTTCGGGAGGCGTAGTACCGTCAGCCGTTCGGTATACCTTCAGGCTTTTATTACGAAACAGTTGATGGCCGTAAATTTGGCTCTCCGGTAAAGCCTCAGCAGCTATCTCTGCGGTAACTTCCGAGATCGCTTCTTCTACGGAGGCACCATCGTCAACCGCAGCTTCTATTTCATCAGCAGATTTAGCGACTTCCTTCTTCGTTTCTTTTTCCCGCTCCATTTCAGCAATGATTGCTTCGATCTGCGGCTGCAACCGTAATGCTTCCTCGGGTGTGAGGTTGTCAACATAAATGCCACTGGCCGCCAACCGATCGCGCAATTCAGCTTCGCTGATATCACGGTCTCCCAGAAACTGACGAAGTTCAATATTCTGTTGTCGTGTTGGTGTGCCAGGTACTTGAGCTAAGGCCGGAGCAATGAAGCAAAGGCAAAGCAGTAAGAGTATAAGCTTATTCAATTGTGTAGAATTTTACTAGGGAAGTATACACTAAAACCGAGTGCTTTAAAGCACAAAACCGTAATATAATTATTATAAAGTGCGCGCCACGGTTGTAGCCGAAGGCTGCTTTGTCCAGTTTATAAACGCCAGATGATTTCACCATCGTTGAGGTTACTGCGATCGTACATACCTTTCAAATCGAAGAGTAACAGGTCGTCTTTACTAACTGTGCGGTAATCATCAAGGCTTTTCTCTTTGAAATTCTTGTGAGCGACCGCCACTACGATTGCATCGTAGTCTTTCCCGATATCATCAACCATACTCAGGCCATATTCATGGGCCACTTCGTTAGGGCTGGCATGAGGATCATAGACGTGAACGTTTACGCCAAAGTCCATCAGTTCACGAACAACATCCACCACCTTAGAATTTCGAATATCAGCTACGTTTTCCTTGAAGGTTACTCCTAGCACCAGCACCTTGCTGTGTTTCGGATTTTTATCCGCTTTCAGCAGGTGTTGAACCAGCTCTTTGGCGATAAATGCGGGCATCCGATCGTTGATGCGGCGGCCACTGGCAATCACCTGAGGATCGTAGCCCATCTTCACACTCTTGTGTAAGAGGTAATAAGGGTCTACGCTGATACAATGCCCACCAACAAGACCCGGACGGAAGGGGAGGAAATTCCACTTGGTCCCGGCGGCCTCCAGCACGTCCTGGGTATCAATACCCATTTTACTGAAGATCATACTCAGTTCGTTGACGAAGCTGATGTTGACGTCGCGTTGGCTGTTTTCGATAACTTTTGCGGCTTCCGCTACCTTAATGGTTTTGGCCTCGTAGATGCCCGCGGTGATGATGTCGCCGTACACTCCCGAAACCACCTTCAGGGTCTCAGGATCACTGCCGCTCACTACTTTAAGAATATTAGCTACAGTATGTTCTTTATCTCCTGGGTTGATACGTTCAGGAGAGTAGCCCACCGTGAAGTCGCCAAAGTTCATACCACTCTCTTTTTCAAGGATTGGCACACAGTCTTCTTCCGTACAACCGGGATAGACCGTAGACTCATAGACTACAATATCTCCTTTGCTTAGTATTTTACCTACCGTTGTAGAGGCTCCGATGAGCGGTCTAAGGTTTGGCGTCCGGCTTTCATCTACGGGTGTAGGCACCGCAACAATGTGAAAAGCAGCATCTTTTAATACGGCGGGGTCGCAGGTGAAAACAATGTTTTTATTAGCAAAGGCTGAAGCGTCCAGCTCTTCGCTTGGGTCTTCATTGCGCTTCATCATCTCTACGCGCGGTTCCGAGATGTCGAAGCCGATCACTCGGAATTTTTTTGCTAATTCCAGGGCCAGCGGTAAGCCGACGTAACCCAAACCAATAACAGAAATTGCTTTATCGCCTTTCCGAAGGTCCGAAAGCATTTGGTCTGCGTTAAGGGTGGATTTTGTTCCGTTCAGGGTCGTCATTTTTATAATTATCTTAGTTGATTACTGGGGATGGAGGCGCTTTAAGATAGAAGAAGCTTACTTCACCTTATCCAAAAAATAGGGAAGTGTTTTAGCCAGGCCTTCGGCCCGGCTAATCTTAGGTTCCCAGTCGAGTACCTTTTTGGCCAGTTCTGTATTGGGCCGTCGTTTCTTTGGGTCATCCACCGGTAGAGGGCGATGATCAAGAGATGCTTTATCGTTTCCAACCAGCTCAAGGATTTCCTTAGCGAAATCCATGATCGTGATTTCATCTCCATTACCGATGTTGACCGGTTGAGAAAAGTCGCTGAGCAGCAGGCGGTAAATTCCTTCTACGAGGTCGTCAACGTAACAGAAGGAGCGCGTTTGGCTACCATCGCCAAAGACCGTTAAGCCTTCGCCCCGGATCGCCTGGCTGATGAAAGCAGGTAATACCCGCCCATCGTCCACTCTCATGCGAGGGCCATAGGTATTGAAGATACGTACAATACGCGTTTCCAGGCCGTGGAAGGTGTGGTAAGCCATCGTCATCGCCTCCTGAAAGCGTTTCGCCTCGTCGTACACGCCGCGCGGGCCGACCGGATTTACGTTGCCCCAGTAGTCTTCAGTTTGGGGGTGGACCAATGGATCTCCGTACACCTCGCTGGTGGAAGCAATTAACATCCGGGCACTTTTGGCCTTGGCCAAGCCCAGCAAGTTGTGCGTACCAAGACTACCAACCTTTAGTGTTTGGATTGGCATCTTGAGATAGTCAATTGGGCTGGCGGGAGAAGCGAAGTGCAGGATATAATCCAATTGCCCCGGGACGTGCACAAACTTGCTCACGTCGTGGTGGTAGAACGTAAAGTCTTCGCGGGGCATCAGGTGAGCGATGTTGTCCATTGAACCGGTAATGAGATTATCCATCCCGATCACCTCGTAGCCTTCCTTAAGGAAACGGTCGCTGAGGTGGCTTCCCAGAAAACCGGCTGCGCCGGTAATGAGTACTCTTTTTTTCATGTTGAGATTGGTGGGTTGTGGATTTCCGTTAACTATCCAATCGGAGTTCCTGAACTAAAAGATTGTAAAGAGACCATTTCTTTAAAGGTATCAGAAGTGATCATCAAGGAAGAAAAAGTTCCTGTTTCGTAGCTGCCGTCGGCGTGTAGGAATAGGATTTCATCAGCCTGTTGAATAGTAGAAAGACGGTGGGCAATAACCAACATGGTGTAGCGCCCACTCAGGCTTTCAATATTTTCCTGAATCAGTTGTTCTGATTGAGAATCAAGGGCTGAAGTCGCTTCGTCCAGAATGAGCATATCCACTTTCCGATAAAGCTCGCGGGCAATGGAAATACGCTGGCGTTGCCCGCCACTTAGATTAACGCCATTGATGCCAATTTCGGTGTTAGCCCCTTGGGGCAAAGCAGCAACAAACTCTTCCGCATGCGCCAGTTTTAAAGCCGTCTGTACACGTTCCTTAACCTCATCAGTAAGTGGTTCCCAAAAGCTGACATTATTATAGATCGTATCGCTGAATATCTGAGCCTCCTGAGTTACGTAGCCTATTTTTGCCCGGTAAGCCTCGGTGTCCAGATCGTTGGAATCCATTCCATTAATGGTCAGCATTCCACGTTCAACTTTGAGTAGGCCGCAAAGAATATTTACAAGTGTTGTTTTGCCCGTCCCGCTGGCTCCCACAATGCCCAGTGTATGGTTATGTGGAATTGCCAGGTTCAGATTTTCAATAACGGGCCTTCCGCCGTAATTGTATCGAAGCTGATTTAACTGAATTCCTTCGGACAAGCCTTCATAGGCTCCGGAGCCCTTTATTTCCTGGTCAGCCGCAAGCTCTTCACTAAAGGCCTTGATGTTGTCTATCGATCCTGATCGACCAAGAAATAAGTTATAGGCATTCTGCGCACCTACCAGCGCCCCAAGCCCACGATAAAGGAACAACAAGCTGAGAATAATCAGACCCAGGCCTTCCTTGAACACAAGCACCTGCACCAATATCGCTGCTACCACGATCAGCATGATGATAGGCTCACGAAGGGCGCTCGCGATGGCGTCCATCGTTCCTGTTTTACGTTGGTGGTTTTCTACCGCTATAATTGAGTTCTCTACTTTTTCTTTGTAACTACCGATCAAGCCCGTAGCCTTGAGGTATTTGAAGTTAGCAACGCTCTGAATCAGGAAGCCCTGAAATTTATGCATCTCAGCTGTCAACTTCCGGGAGGCGGCTTTGGTCGTTTTATAGATGCCACTGAAAAGGAAGTTCGATAAGAGCCCACCAAGGCCTACCATAATTGCAAACCTAGGGTTGGCCAGGCCGGCCAGCCCAACGTATACCAGCAGCATGATGCCGCACTGTAGCATCACAAAGTAATGTGCGTATGCGCGGGTAACCCAGCCCACTTCGGCACTAAAGGAATTCTGAATACGACCAGAGTCTGCGCGCATGAAAGCGGTATAGTCATACCCAGCGAGCAATCGCATATTTTGCAACCTCATGCTGTTAGAAAACCGCTGCTGCAGAATTACCCGATAGTATTCTGAAGCAAATTTTGCGAGCCCCTTCAACACAAAAAAGCCAAGCATTACCAGCAATAAGGTAACGAGGTTAATTTCCAGGCCGGTTGCAGCAATGCCGTCTAGCAAGAAAGCCATGTTTCCCATTCCTTCCCCTGCACCTGCGTCCGCGCTGCCTGAAACACTAGCCCCTGTACCACCGTCCATCGCATTTAGCAACGGGAGAAACATCGTTAGCCCAATACCGTCTAGTACGGCCATCATCATACTTGCCGCCAGGGTAAGCCAGACGCCGCTACCGAGGTAGCCGTAGAAAAACTTAAAGTATTTCAGGTAACGATCCGTCATCGTTTATCCGTTAGGACAGTCGTTCTAGATATTTCCCGTAGCCGCTCTTACGGAGTGGAGCGGCAATGGCCATTAGCTGTTCCCGGTCGATGTATCCCATTCGCCAGGCCACCTCCTCAATACATCCGATTTTGAGGTCTTGCCGCTTCTCAATCACGCGCACAAATTCTGCAGCATCATGTAAGCTTTCAAAGGTTCCGGTATCCAACCAGGCTGTACCCCGCCGCATTACCCCAACTTCGAGTTCTCCCATTTCCAGGTACTTGCGGTTTACGTCCGTGATCTCGTACTCACCCCGGGCGCTCGGAGCAATATTTTTTGCAATCTCCGTTACCCGCTCATCATAGAAGTATAAGCCTGGTACTGCATAATTACTCTTAGGTTCTGCGGGTTTTTCTTCAATGGAGATGGCACGTTTTTTATCGTCAAATTCCACCACACCGTAGCGTTCAGGGTCATTTACCGGATAGGCAAATACACGTGCGCCTTTTTCCAGCTTAGCGCTCTCCTGTAAGAGTTGACTAAGTCCGGCTCCATGAAAAATATTGTCTCCGAGGATCAAGGCTGCTTTATCACCAGCAACAAAATCTTCGCCAATGACGAAGGCCTGCGCCAGCCCATTGGGGACTTCCTGAATAGCATACTCGAAGCGACAGCCCAGTGCAGAACCATCGCCCAGTAAGTTGCGAAAAGCTGCATTGTCTTCCGGTGTAGTAATGATGAGTACCTCCCGAATTCCCGCCAACATCAAAATGGATAGCGGATAGTAAATCATCGGCTTATCGTACACAGGCATGAGCTGCTTGCATACGCCCTTTGTAATTGGGTAGAGTCTGGTGCCGGAGCCGCCGGCTAGAATTATGCCTTTCATATTAGATTGTAGTGGGTAGTGCTACCGCGTGTTGAAGGTGAAATAGCAGCTGTGCGAGAACTTACTTCTTATACATTTTCTCGTAGTAAGTCTGATATGCTCCAGAAGTAACGCCTTCAAGCCATGCTTCATTTTCGAGGTACCAGTCAATTGTCCGTGAGAGGCCTTCTTCGAATTGTAGACTCGGCTCCCAGCCGAGGTCATCTTTCAGTTTCGTGGCATCGATGGCATAGCGCATATCGTGGCCAGCACGGTCGGTGACATAAGTGATAAGGCCTTCGCTGGAGCCTTCCGGGCGGCCAAGTTTTTGGTCCATCAGCTTACAGAGCAACATGATCAAATCAATGTTCCGGTATTCGTTATGGCCACCAATATTGTAAGTTTCCCCTACGGTGCCTTTGTGCAATATGTCGTCAATAGCACGAGCGTGGTCTTCCACGTAAAGCCAATCACGCACATTGATTCCCTTGCCGTATACCGGCAAGGATTTTTTCTGCTTGATGTTATTGATAAAAAGGGGCAACAACTTTTCTGGAAACTGGTACGGTCCGTAATTATTAGAGCAATTAGAGACGATTACCGGCAGACCAAAAGTATGGTTCCAGGCACGGGCGAGGTGATCACTACCGGCCTTCGAAGCAGAGTAAGGGCTGCGAGGGTCGTAAGGCGTATCTTCATAAAAGAAGCCCTCTTCGCCCAAGCTTCCGTATACCTCATCCGTGCTGACGTGGTAAAACAACTTGCCTTCGTAATTGCATTTATTCCAATTTTCCTTCGCTACCTGTAGCATCGTTGCGGTCCCCATAAGGTTTGTTTTCACAAACACCAATGGATCCTCAATACTGCGGTCAACGTGGCTTTCTGCCGCAAGATGAATCACTACATCCGGATTATGATTGGCAAATACAGAACGAATTTCTTCCAAATCGGTGATATCTGCTTTTACGAAACTGTAGTTGGGCGCTTTGGCCACATCTTTCACGTTCTCCAGATTACCGGCATAAGTAAGGGCGTCCAGGTTTACTACTTTATAGTTTGGGTAGTTGTTTACCAACCTCCGGACGACGTGATTGCCAATGAAGCCAGCTCCACCGGTTACAAGAATTGTTTTTTCTACTTTGTTCATTTTTCAGGTTGCAGGTTACAGGTTGCTGGTTACAGATTTTGGGCGCGGCCGCAGGTGCAAGGGAAGGGTAAAGAAGCCTGGTTAGTTCTTTAGCGAAGCTTCGTTCGAGGGTTCAAGCATTCTATCCAGTAGTCTCCCTAGTTTACTTACCAAGACCGGATGGCTGAAAGGTTTAATCACCTCTCTGTTCATAATTTGCTCATTACCAGATTTGAAGTTTTGATAAGCTTTCTTCAGCACTTCAGCAATCGCTTTTGGGCTAGCGTTATAGGCGAAAGTGACGCCGCTATCGGTTTCTTCAAGAATGTTTGCCACATCACTATCCGGTCCTCCAAAATTAAGGATTGGCCGCCGAGCGGCCAGGTATTCGAATAATTTTCCAGGGATACGGCCTTTCGCATTGTCTTGCTGATTGAGCAGCAGCAATAGCAAATGGCTATCAACCTGTTGTTGTAATGCTTCGGCCCGGGCAACGTTGCCAGCAAAGTTTGTTTGCTCACCAATGCCCGCCGCAATGATATTTTCCTTTACCCGGTAATCTAACTGGCCGAAGAGGCGCAGCTCAACATCATCCGCAAAACCGGGCAATTCGTCCTTTAACAAAGCGATGGCTTTAAATAGACTGACCGGATTACGGTCATACCCCATGATGCCCAGGTGGGTAAGGGTAAATTTTGGATGTGCTACGCGTTTCAGGTTAGCGAAGTCATCCGGGTCATAGCCGTAGGGGATTACGGCTACGTTTTTCGCTCCAATGGCCTCCAGGTCTTGTTTCCAGCTAGGGCTTACGATGGTAGTCTGGCGAGCCTGAGCGAAGGCTTCTTGTTCCTGGCGTTCGTGTTTTTTGCGTCCCCATCCGGTAAGGTTGAGGAGTTGGTAGTAGTCTACCTGCGTCCATGGATCCTGAAAGTCCGCCAACCAAGGAATTCCGGTAGCGCGACTAACCATTGTCGCAATGCGGGTATTCGTGTGCGGTGGCCCGTCGCTGATGATGGCATCCACTGGGTTTTCCCGCAGGTAAGCGGTCAACCTTTTCACTGAGCCTTTGATCCAGGTAGCGCGCGCATCGGGGATGAAGAAATTACTTCTTACCCAAACGGCTATTTTGTGCTTCCAGCCGCCGTCGGCATCGTCGGTATAGAAGACATTGTTCACGTTTTCGTCTGCGGGTTTACCCATGAACTTTTTGTAGAGCGCGTAGGGCTCCCAAATTGGCTGTCGTAATATTTCTACTCCGGCCGGAACATCTCTTTCATTGGTAGGGTCAATGGTCGGATAGTGAGCGTCTTTGGCGGTAAAAATCACTGGCTCCCAGCCTGAGGCCCGCAGGTACTTAGCGAATTTAAGCATCCGGAGTACCGTGATGCCCCCACTCGGGGGCCAGTAATAGGTAATTAACAGGACCTTTTTTCTTGCTTTTTCAACCATTCTTTGCACCTGCGTGCTGCGCCCTAATTTTTTTTATAGTAGCTCCGGTACCACTTTACGAAAGCACCGATACCCTCGTCTAGCGAAGTTCCTGCTCGATAGTCATAGTCTCGTTCAAGCGCAGTTGTGTCAGCAAAAGTCTTTTCCACATCGCCCGGTTGCATGCCGAGGTATTCTTTTTCGGCCACCATTCCGAGGTGTTTTTCCATCGTTTCAATGAAACCAAGTAAGCTGACGGGTTTGCCGTTACCGATATTGTATAGGCGATTCGGCACACCAGACTGAGGCGGGCGGGGGGTAAGTAGTACTCGCTTTACGCCTTCTACTATGTCATCAACGTAGGTGAAATCTCGTGACATTTCCCCATGATTGAAAACTTTGATCGCCCGGCCGTTCAGGATGGCATCACTGAATAACGAGTAAGCCATGTCCGGTCTTCCCCAGGGGCCATAGACCGTAAAGAAGCGCAACCCAGTAGTTGGCAATCCATAAAGGTGCCCGTAGGTATGCGCCATTAATTCATTACTTCGCTTGGTGGCGGCATATAAACTGGCCGGTTGTTCTACTGGGTCCGTCTCTGCGAAGGGCACTTTATCATTAAGGCCATAGACACTACTGCTACTGGCGTAGACCAAGTGCTCCACTCCCTTAACGCGACAGTTTTCGAGGACATTGACAAAACCCGTCACGTTACTTTCTACGTAGGCTTGCGGGTTGGTAAGACTATACCGAACACCAGCCTGGGCCGCCAGGTTACAAACCTTGGTAATGGCAAAATCTTCGAATAATCGCTCCATGCCTGCTTTGTCTTCCAAAGCGAGTTGGCGAAAGTGATAGTTAGAGAAACGAGCACTGATCGCTTCTCCATTATTTTCCACGGTGCTCTTAGTAATGCCAGCTTCGGCCAATCTGCTCCATTTAAGTGCAGGATCGTAGTAATCATTTAAGTTATCAATACCTATTACGTCCTCCCCTGCTCGAACAAGTACGTTTACCAGAGAGTGGCCAATAAAGCCCGCAGAACCAGTTACCAAAATCATACAGGTCGGAGGTTGCAGGTTATAAGTTGCAGGTTACAAGTTCCAGGTTTGGGGTTGCAGGATATAGGTTGCAGGTTGCAGGATACAGGTTGCAGGTTGAACCACATGCCTTCGGCGTCCATGCGTCGGAGACGCTTAGCCCAAGCCATGTTCAATGGCAAGATTATCCAGTTTTGCATCCTACTTTTTGCCAAAGTGGTTTTTGCTTCTAACGCCCAGCCACTGTCTCGACCTCTCTTTTCGGAACAACTCCGTCAAGTGCTACGAGATAACAGGGGTTCACCTCACAGGTAGACAAACAGGCATTTAGACTGCCGAGGGCAATCACGAAGGTTTTTTTATTTTTTTTGTTGAGGTAAATACCGCGGACTCCTGCCAGGGGGCCTTTAATAATTTCGACGGGGGTACCTTCGGTAAAGTCAAAGACTTCGTCAATGGTCTGCCAATCAAGATTTCGGTCTGTACTTATTTTGCGGAGTAGCTCCATCTCCGACTCGGTTACTCTTCTGCGAATCCGGCCCAACGTCACGAAGCGGGAAACAAAGTTTGAGAAACGGACCGTATTGGCCTCTGAGCTATGCACTTTCACGAATACGTAGCCGCTCATTAGGGGTAATTCACGAACGACTTTCTTTGAAGCATAATTATAAATTTTCTCTCGCAGCGGAATGTAGCATTCAATGCCAAGTGAACGAAGTTCTTTGACCGCTTTCTTCTCGTGCTTTGCTGCCGTGCGCACCGCAAACCATCGCCGTTCGGAGACGTGCATATCGTCTACCGGGGCATTTTTTAGTGATTGAAGTGAGTGGTTAAGGCTCGAAATTCGAATGGCCATGGAAGGGAAGAGAAATATTTTAAATCATAACTGCCTTGCGGTTAACAGGGCGCAAAGATAGATAAAGCGAGGGGGAAATTCCTTACCTGTTAGTAGATACGGCGAAATGGCATAACCGTGGCACTTACTGAGAAAAACAAAGATTACCGAGTGTCTAAGAGCGTCAGTATCCACCGAGATACCGGCGCATGAACCACTCTCCACCAAAAAGTGCCAGAAGGAGGAAAAATATCCATTTCAGGTGGACGACGGATTTGGTATTTACCGTTTCGAACAGAACGGGTTTCACTGTTCCTCCGCTTTCCAGCTGAGCTGGCAAGCCAGCCATATCTTCGGGGAAGAGTAGTTGGCCTCCAAAGCGATTACTAAGTCGACGCAAAAGGCCATGATCTGCTTCCAGTGCATAGCGCTCTACCTCTACGGCCTGAACACTGAAACGGCCATCAAAAGTGAGTTTTTCGTTGCCTGTATCTGCCGTTGCCCGGTAGCGATAGTTCCCTACAGGAAGCGTCCCTGCATTAAGGGTATAAGCGTTACTTGTGCGGGTAAACGCAAAGGGATATTCGCGCCCTTCGGGCCCGGTGATGGTCACGGTAGCCTCTGCATCGTTTACTAGTTCATAGTTGCTATTGTATAGTTCGGCATCCAGCTGAACGGGTTCGTTTTCATCAAACAAACTTTGGGACATACTCACCCGGAAACGTCGCTTGTCTTCTTGTACGGTCAGGTATTGGGTAAGTTGGCTAATCAATTCATCAAAATGTTCGTGGTCATTGTTTTCAAGATAATCAAACAATCGCCACTGCCAAAGGCCACTTCCGGCAATTACGCCAGTTCTTACGCCTCTGCTTTCACCTATTACGACCAATGGAAATTCTGTATCCACACGACCGATACGCTGCTTCAACACCGTTGTTGCACCGGGGCCAGCGGTAAATTCTCCGTAGGGCGCAATCAGAGGTGGAAACTTTGGTAATGCTTGCTTCAGATCTTCACTAAGCGTGAACAAGTTGAACCCAGGAACCAGCCGTGCACTCACATCATTGCCTTTGGTACCAGCTCTGCCCGAGAACTTAAGCAAGTCTTGAGCGGCGATAATCCCACGAGAAGGAGAGGTTTCGCCCAGCACAAAAAGGGTAGGGATTTTGCCCGCCTTCAATCGGTCCAACACATTGCCCGCAGGGCTTTTAGTAGAAGGTAACTGGTGAAGCACCACCAAATCATAATCGCTTACGTTGCCAGAAAATTTCTTGATATAAGCTACCTCCACCTCATTATTCTTACCAGTAGAAAGGGCTTGCCTCATTGCCGAGATATCCGGATGAGGCGCTGCGGCAAGTAAAAGTATTTTTTGGCGAGCATCCAGAACATCAACAAAAATGTCACGCCGGTTATTTGCAGTACTCACTTCTTCGCCAATACCCGTTAAGTTAATGCGGTAGCGCTGCACCCCAGCTCGGTCCGCATCCAGCACCACCTCTCGGGTAGTAAAGAAATCGTTCCGATCAATGGTGATGCTCTCATTATGTAGGTTTTTGTTTCCACCTTCTCCTACCCTACTCACACTAAGACGCGTATTTGTTCCTTCAGCGTTACGTGCACTGACATCAATCTGAATAGAGAAGCGATCGCCCAGGTAGGCGATCTTGTTATGAAATACCCGGCGGATGAGCAAGTCTCTACGCTGAGTAGTATCCCCCAGGCCTATGGTATAAACCGGAGCCTTTATCTGAAAATTGCGGTAAGCAGGGTTAGTACCTTCATTATAAATACCATCGGTAGCCACTACAACAGCACCTAGGTTTTGGGAGCCATAAACGTCACTTATCTCGGTAAGAACGGCGTCCAGGTTTGTCCGTTTATCCTGAAAACTAATATCTCCTCCAGCTTTAACGGAAGCGCCAAACGTATAATCCACTACCTGGTATTTAGCAGAGAGTTCTTCCCGCAGGGTAGCCCATTGGGCCGCATAAGCAGTGGTATCCATCTCCATAGCGACCGATTCACTCACATCTTGTGCCAAGACCACCACAGGCTCCTGGCGATCCGTTTGAAGATAGCGTAGTAAGGGAGAGAGCAACAGTGCGGCCAGCAAAGAATAACCAAGCCAACGCAAAAGTCCCATTCCCCAAACAAGTGCTTTAGGCTGTTCGGAGAAAGAGCGTTCACGGAAGTACAGCAAGAGGGCTACGCCAAGACCGGCCAGCGCGCAGAGGATGAGAAACCAGGCGGGGTATTCAAAGGTAATATTGTCCATTGGGGCTTTCTAGAGTCGCGAAGATACAATGTACTAGTTCACGAACTTATACCCAACGCCCCGAACGCTAAGAAAGTGCACCGGAGTCTTAGGTTCTTGTTCAAAGTATTTCCGGAAAGACAGGATAAAATTATCAATGGTTCGGGTACTAGGGTAGACGTCATACCCCCATACAGACTGAAGAATCTGCTGGCGGCTAACCACCTCCCCTTGCCGATCTGTGAGTAGTTTTAAGAGCATGGCCTCTTTCTTCGTCAACGTAAATGTCCCTTGGTTCCCTTCGGCCTCGTAGGTAGCGAAGTTGACTTTGTTGCTGCCAAAAACGAATAAATCGGGCTTCACTTCGGGGCTCTTGCTGGTGCGCTCAATTAGGCGACGTACACGCAAGTGCAACTCTTCAAAAACGAAAGGTTTGGTCAGGTAATCATCCGCTCCTTTTTTCAGTCCTTGGATACGATCAGCAGCCTGATCTTTTGCGGTCAGAAAAATGATCGGTGTTTCCCGATCAGTTAGTCGTATTTGCTCTACCACCTGAAATCCATCAATCTCGGGTAGCATCACATCCACAATCATCACATCAAAGTGCTGTTCCTGGCTGTGCTTGATGGCCTTTCTCCCATCGGCCGCTGTGACCACCTCGTAACCTTCGATTTCAAGGTTAAGCTTTACTGTTTCACGGATATTCTCCTCGTCTTCTACTAATAGTACACGTAGCATGTAAATTACTTTCAGTTAATACTAAAGGTAAAAGCCCTCCCGAAGCAATTGGTTCTATCAGAAAGGAATTTGTGACGCTCAAATGGTTTAAGTCCTAGAACTGGTTTAAACTTTTCTGAACTGGCCGCTCCGCAGACCTGATGATTACTGGCGAGGCACGAAAACCGGAGTTTAGCCCTAGCTACCACGTAGTAGCCGCGAAGCGAAATGAGGATTTTTGCAACGAAGCTAGTGATCATCAGGGCGCGGATAAGGTCGTGAACGAAAAGTTTAAACCAGTTCCTAATAGAAAATGCTTAAACAATCCCCAATGAGCATGAATAAATAAATGCCGGCGGCAAATTAGCCATCGTGAAGCTCACTGATACCCGGTTAAAATAGTCCTTTAACAGTCCGTAATCCTGTAGGGCATACTGAAACTGCAGGAACCGTCCTTTTGGCTGTAGTACCAGTTGCGATTGCTTCAAAATCGCTTCCTTTACTTCCTTAGGGATCATGGATAGTGGCAAGCTGGAGACCACATAGTCAACCGTCCCTTCTGCAACGAAATCCGTCAGGCGTTCAGCGCCCACTGGTAAAACGCGCAGGCGCTGATCCTTGATACCCGCAAGCTTCTCGATAAAGACGCTATTGATTTCAAAAGCAGTCACATGACTTTCAGCGTGAACCTTATCCAGTATTGCTCTGGTCACACACCCGTCCCCAGGTCCTAGTTCAACAATGACTAGAGGCCGGTTAGCCGGTAGTGGTTCCACCAGTTTTTTCACTAGTGCCTTCGAAGAAGAAGTAATGGAGCCGGTTGTACGGAAGCTTTTCATGGCTTCCCGAAAAAAGTACCAGTTTTTCATGTGTTAAAAGTAAGTAGCTCGTAGCTGCAAAGCACAAGGTAGTAATTTCTACCCCCTACAAGATTATTCAAGAAAATAATCAAGTAGCGCCTCTACTTCCTGCCCAATGGTATTTTCCTCCATTTCCCTTCCTGCCCGGGCGTACCAGTAACGGGCGTTGAACTGGTCTCCTTCCATACGGTGCATCAATGCATGTACCCAAGCAGCATCCTGACCGGGCGCACCGTCGATCAAGTCATGCCCTCGCTGCCAGTTATGGTTTCGGAGCCACCATAAGGTGGCAACCTCAATAGTACAATTTTCGGGTGGGGCAGGGTCAGTAAGGGAGGCTTCAAATTCAGAGCGTTGCAAATTGGAATGGTTTTAGGCAGGAAAGAGTCAAATGGCTGCGAAAGTAGGCAATTAGTCGATCATGACTGGCGCAAACCACGACAAACAAGGATAACTGGAAACTACGGACACTCAAAATTCGTACCCTTCACTCCAGCAACCGCTCCAATTTATTCCCCCTGCTCCCCTTCACAAAGACAGTTTTCCCGGTCCAGTTCTGCTCCCAAAACCAGTCGCTCAGTTCGGTACTGCTCTTAAACCAGGGACGGTCAAATTCTTTGGCTGCATCAGCCATTGCCTCCCCCGTTAAGACAACGGTTTCGGCAACCTGGCCCGCCCTTAGGGCGGCCCGCCGGTGTGCAGCCGGAGCTACCGCTCCCAGTTCCAACATCTCACCTAGAATAACGACTGAAGCCAACGGAGCATGGCCACGATGAAAAGCCGTTAGTGCCGCTTCCACGCTACTGGGGTTAGCGTTATAGGCATCCCAGTAAAAAGATACACCCCGGTGCTTCAGTTCCTGGCTTCGATGATTTGCAGAACGATAAGCTTCTAAAGCAGCAGCAATCTCCACACAAGGCACTTTAAAATATTTACCGACAGCAATCGCAGATTTTATGTTCTGAAGATTGTGTTGTCCGCTCAAAGACACTGAGCAGTGCAGGAGTTTCCCGTGTTCATCCAGAAAACCAACCTTCACGTACGGGTTCGTACTGAATACTTTCACCTCCATACCAGGAACTTCTTTCGATGGCACGTCACTCTCATGATACCTAATGATCCGGTCCAGGCCAGCAGACATATCCTCCAAATGTTCCTCATCTGTATTTACAAAGGCGACCCCCTTATTCGTTGCCAGCCAGGAGTAAAGCTCTCCCTTACCAGCAATCACCCCTTCTCTGCCACCAAAGCCTTCCAGGTGCGCGTCCCCGATATTTGTAATAAGGCCGTGGGTTGGCCGGCCAATCCGGCACAGTTCAGCAATCTCCCCTTGATGGTTGGCCCCCATTTCCAGGACGGTCATCTCTGCTTCTTCCGGAGTAGCCAGCACGGTAAGCGGCAGCCCCAAGTGATTGTTGTAATTTCCTGGTGTAACATGAACGGTGTAACGCCGAGACATTACAGCGTTCACCAGTTCCTTAGTAGTGGTTTTTCCGTTGCTACCAGTGATGGCCAGTACGGGCATCTGATGGCGGCGGCGATGCTCGGTAGCCAAGTTTTGTAGCGCAACGAGGCTGTCCTCTACAAGCAAGTACCGATCATCCCCCTCCTTTACGACCAAGGGGTCGTCTACAATAGCAAAAGCAGCGCCTTCAGCTAGCGCCTTTGCTGCGTAAAGATTTCCCTGCACCTGCGTCCCCGCCAAACCAACAAATAAATCTCCTGGCTTAACCTTACGGCTATCAATACAAACATTCGGGTGCTTGCGGTAAATTTCGTAGAGGGCTTCTTCGCCGTTCGTAGGCATAGCTTTTTGATTGGGGAGGGGTAAATTTAAGAAGTACGCAGTTAGCATTTGTTGGTAATAGCGTGCATAGGCGTCATTTCATTCCGTATGGAAATCCGAACGCGTTACTCACTACCTACTACCAGTTCCTTGCGCACTTTCAACGCTTTATCTGAATGCGTTTTCAGTAGGTTGTCCCATAGGTAGTTCAGCGCACCAACCTCCTTTCCTGCTTTACTTTCTACGGTAAACATCGGAAAAATACGCCCGTGGCTATACACGATAAAAGTCATAGCAAGTGGCTTTCCATATTCTCCAGACACTGCGTGTGTTCCGCCCCAACTACGGTGCAGCACTTGGTACATCAGGCGCTGCATGGCGTGAAATTTCCATTCATTTGTTGCAGACTTACCGTTTATTTTCAGCCAAAAATCAGCTAGTTTCTCTGGTTTAAAACTTGGCAAAGGGCGTAGCCCAGCATCTTCCGCCTTAAGGACACCTTCATGATAGGCGGGGGAAAAATCACCAATGATAGCTTCATAAGGCTGGTTGAGCATAAGCGCAGACCCTGTGGCAGCCGTAATCTTAAAGCGGCCAGCTTCGGCCGGTACGGATGCAGGTTCTACGGTTAGCGCTCCGCCTTTAAATTCCTTTGGGACGGCATCCCAAAATAGCTGCACACGCTTCGGGCTTAGGGCTTTAACCGAAAAAACAGCCAACTCAGGTAAGAGGTCTGGTTGACGAAGCTGCTTACGGCCAAGCCAGTCTTTATGGTAAGGTAATGGCATAACACTCACCCAGCTATCGTTTTCTACTTCGATCAGCATATCCCAGTCTTTAGCCGTAGCGTTAAGGTACCAGTCGTAGCCATAAACACTGCCGTTGGTCGCAAAATGCACACAACTATTAAAAAGCTGCTTATCAATATCTTCTTGTTTGACAAAGCGTATATCCATGGAGCAAAAACGTTGAAAGGAAAAGAGAGTAAAGGGAGAAAGGAGAAGCTTCGTTCATTAAGTCATCGTTTTTTTTGGCGCGTCCGCAGGTGCAAGGAGTGTTTTGGGCTAAGTCCGGTGCGTCATTTGTCGATTTTACTTGTCGGTTGTAACGGGCCGGAGTTATTTTGCCCCCATGAAAAAAGTACTGTCCTTCTTTTTAATGATCGCCGTAGGAGGTTTAATCGGCTGGGGAGGTGCCAAGCTACTATTGGGCGAACGCCAACCGAATGAGGCCTCTTTCTTACCCGATGGCTACGGAATCTGGCTATTGCTCGCCCTTCCAATTCTGTATTTGGTAGTGATTGGTTTTCATGAGTTAGGGCACATAGCCTTAGGTCGGTTGCAGAATTTTCAGTTCTTCGGCCTGACCATCGGCCCTTTCGCCTGGAAGCCGGACGCTGACGGCAAGATCGGCTTTCACTGGAACACCAGCCTTAATCTTGCCGGAGGGTTAGCCATTATGCTTCCTAATGGGACCGAAAATCTCCGCCAAAGATTTATGTGGTTTGCCGCCGGAGGGCCGTTGGCCTCTCTTGTACTTACCGGGGTGGGGTTTGGGCTTAGTCTGTTGATTCCTGCACCAGCCTTTTTGTACTTTCTTTCCCTCACGCTTGCCTTTTTCTCTCTGGCTATATTTTTGGCGACCATCATTCCTTTTCGAGCCGGAGGCTTCGCCTCCGACGGGCTACGCATCCTGACTTTTGCCCGCAACGGCCCTACCGCTGCTGCCGATTTAGCCGGACTTCGCGCAATGGCCCACATGCGAGCGGGACGCCCACATAGCGAGCTCCCCGTTGATGAATTCGCCGCTGTTTCGGCCAACGACAAAGTCCCCATCCAGCAACGGGTAACTATGGACTATTACCGTTATCTCCACGCCCTCTCTGCGGGAGAAACTGAAAGCGCTGCCAAGCTGTACGCTTCCGTAATGGACCGCCTCGAAGCTTACCCCCCCGGCACCCACGGCAACTTTTATCTTGAGCAAGCCTTTTTCGAGGCTCATTATCGTCAAGACCTGGCCGCCGCCGAGCTTGCCCTTACCAATTATACCGAGAGCCCCTTCACAGAAGCCTTGTCCGTACATCTCGCCGAAGCAGCCATCGCAGTACTCAAAAAAGATACCGAAGCCCTGGCATCGTTGCTGCCAGTCATTAATAGTGCTCTACCAAGTTCAATGGACCAAAGCCGCGTGCCACTCATTAAAGATTGGTTAAAACAGTGGAATGACCTCGTTGCGACATCATAATCTTTCGACTTTTTTCGCCTTCGTGCGTTTTATAATCGAAACCAATGACACAGAATGATTTCCATCCAAAACTTTACCACTAATATCAACTGCAGCAGCTGCGTCCGCTCCGTTACACCCTTCCTCGACGACGTCGAAGGTGTAACCATTTGGCGAGTAGACGTGGAAGATGAACGTAAAGTCCTCACCGTTGAAGGTTCCGCTCCTGCTCAAGACATCATTAAGATGGTGGAAGAAGCCGGATTTGACATTTCACCGCTGGGAGTAAATTGATAGTTTCTATCAACTGTCAATATATAAGTCTATCAACCTATTCCCTATCTCCCACCCTGCTGCCAACGCTGCGGGTGTAAACCTTTGGTGCAAACGCGATGACCTTAACTCTCCCGCGCCAGGAACTGCGTTACAGGGTAATAAGGTCCGCAAACTAGAACCAATACTGGCAGCGGCCCTTGCCTCGCCCGTGAAGCCCATTCTATTTTCCTTTGGCGGCGCTTTCTCCAACCATCTTTCCGCACTAGCTACGGCAGGGCGCTTGTACGATTTAAAGGTTATAATTTTCGTTAGGGGAGAAGAGGTTGACAACCCTGTCTTAGACAAAGCAAGAGCTGACGGGGCCGAGCTCATCCTCATCAGCCGGACAGAATACCGAAGAAAAAAAGACCATACCTGGCTGACGGCAAGGCGAAAAGACATCGCAGATCGCTACGGAATTGCTAGCACCTGGGTCTGGCCCATACCCGAAGGCGGCAGCGGGCCGGGAGCAGCTGAAAGTGTTGGCAAACTATATGATGAAATAGTGGAAGACATGGAAGCCTTTCCTGATTACCTATGTCTCAGTGCCGGTACTGGTTGTTCTGCAGCAGGCGTTATAGCGGCGGCAAACCCTGCAACCCGAATCGAAGTATTCCCGGCGCTGAAGGGAGATTGGATGGCCGCCGAAATCAGTAGCTTCTTACCGAATATTGAAGGCAAAAACTGGACCTGCATTACGAATTACCACTTCGGAGGCTACGCCCGATTTCCGAAGGCATGGACCAATCACACCAGCTCTAAAACCGATACAAATGCCCTCTTGCCCCCAACCGTAAGACTCGCCCAAATCGCTAACATCAACGAGCCCGATCTCCCACCTCTAGATCCTATCTACAACGCCAAACTTTTCTACGGCGTCTTAGATAGAATCAGAAAAGGGTCTTACCCTACTGGGAGTACGGTGGTGGTGGTGCACAGTGGTGGCATTTATTAGTTTCGCTTAACTGTTCAGGCTACAACAAACCAAAAGTTTACCGCCTTTCCAGCCACTCAACAAACAAACGCATACCAAAGCCAGTAGCTTGTCGATCTTTAGCGTAAGGGCCTTGCTTAAGCGCAACACCCGCGATGTCGAAATGGATAAAAGCAGGATGCTTTTCGGTGAAAAACTCCAGGAATTTGAAGGCATCAATGGCACCGTTTATCGGCCGGCCGGAGTAGTTTTTGATGTCCGCTACGTCGGAGTTAAGACCGTTCATGTATTCATCCCAAACAGGCAGCGGCCAAACGCGCTCGCCAGAGGCATTACCTGCTGCCCGAAAGGCACTGATCAATTCTTCATTCTTACTCATTACCGCACCACATTCGTAGCCGAAGGTCCGTACCGCACTCCCCGTGAGGGTAGCAATATCGATTAACACCTCTGGCTTAAATTTCTTCATAGCGTAGCTCAGCCCATCACTCATTACCAGACGGCCTTCAGCGTCGGTATCGATGATTTCAATCGTCTTACCTGAGTAGCCGGTTATGACATCGGAGGGCTTGTAGCTTAGAGCGTCCACGGAGTTGTCCGTGCTGGGCACAATACCGACGAGGTGGACAGGCAACTGTAGCCGAGCTGCAGCCTCCATCACGCCAAAGGTGGCGGCAGCGCCGCCCATATCAGACTTCATCAGATGCAGATTATTACTTGGCTTTATGGATACCCCTCCAGTATCAAAAGTGATTCCTTTTCCAATGATGGTAACGGGGCCAGTTTTTTTCGGAGCGCCTTTGCCTTTGTACTCCATGATGATAAACCGGGCCTCGTCTTCGCTGCCACGATTTACGGCCAGGAGTGCCCCTAATCCTTCTTTCTCGCAGGCTTTTTTACCGAGCACTTTTACTTTATAGCCATTTTCTTTCCCGGAAGCCTTTGCCCAGGCGGCAAGGTCTTGTGGGCGCTTCATATTTGCTGGTGCATCTACCAGTGCCATAATTCCCAACTGGGTTTTAGCCAACTCCATTTCGCGGAAGATGGCCGCCCGTCCTTTTTGGGAACCAACGCCCGTGCTGATGGACATTTCATCGTTAGCTAAAGGATGACGGTTCTTGCCTTTGCTCTTCCAGCGGCCAGGATCATAAGTGCCCAACAGAAGCCCTCCAAGAAATGCTGAAGTTAAGCTATGGTTCCTGGGTGCATCAACGAACTCCACCTCCGTTTTGAACTGATCCGCTTCTTTATGACTTAGCTGGTGCCCCAAGTCGCGCAGTTTCGCAGCCGTTGCACCTTGCGGCAAACGAACAAGAAAACCATCAGGTGTTACCGTTCGGAGATAGCTACCCGGGCTAATGGTGCCGGTAAGCTCTTTAGCGTCTTCAGCAAGGAAGCGGATAATAGTTGGAGTAGTGGATGCACTCATGGTGGGGAATTGTCGGTTGTCGGTTGTTGGTTGTAATCTACCTAAGGCCCCTTGCCTTTAGGTTGGCGACGTAGACGGCAATATTGCGTCCGTGGCCGGCCAGCGTTTTAGCGAAATTGTGTAAGCCGGAGTTGTCTCCTTTGGCGCACATATAGACGTAATCGTGGTTCTCAGGATTGAGCACAGCTTCGATAGCGCTCATCTCAGGCATTGCTATGGGGCCGGGAGGCAGGCCATAGTTGAAGTAGGTATTGTAAGGATGGTCAACTTCAATGTGCTTATTAAGTACCCGGGTAATTCCGAAAGCCCGAGTTGCAAAGACAGCGGTGGGATCTGACTGGAGTTTGATTCCTTTTTCCAGCCGATTGAGGTAGAGCCCCGCGATGCGTGGTTGCTCCGAACGTGCCAGGCTTTCGCTATGTACAATACTGGCCAGGGTGTAGGCTTCAGCTGGGGTTAGGTTTTGTTTTTTGGCTTTTGCGCGGCGGTCTTCGTTCCAGAAACGATCATGTTCTTTGATCATCCGCTCCACGAATTCTTTGGGGGTCGCGTCCCAGTACATCTCATAGGTATTAGGGATGAACAAGGTTTGGAGGGTTTCTTTTGTGTAGCCGATGCTTGTTATGTAGTCTTCGTCTTGTAGTAGACGAACAAAGGCCAGGCTATCGCCTTCCAGGAAACGGGCAGCTTTGGCGGCAACGTTTTCCGGCTCCCGCTCTACCGTCAGGACGACTTTAACCGTTTCACGGCTTCCGCTGCGGAGCTTACGGATAAGACCGGCGTAACTGTCTCCGGAGGTAAGCTGGTAGCGGCCGGAGCGCATCGGGTCGCGTCTCCAGGCCATACGATCGGCCAGTGGATCGAAGATGGCCCGGTTGGGAGTTATACCCTGAGCAGCCAGACTATCCATCACCTGTTCATAGTTCGCCCCTGTGGGGATGGTGATCACAATCGGCTCCCCTTCGGGAACGGCTGGTGCCATCATGACGGTGTAGTAAGCATAGCCTCCAAGGGCGATACCGATTATCAGGAGGAAAAGAATAATCTTTTTTAGCATCCGTTGGTATTGGTTTCGGGGCGCGAAGATACAGATTATTGAGGCGGTGCAAACTACATGAGGTTGGGACGATTGGGAGTTCGCCCTCTCCAATCCTTAGAATCCAAATCATCCTGACCTCCGAAGACGTTGCCCTTAAACCTCCCTTGCACCTGCGCCCGCGCCAGCAAGAAGTACTTTCAAGATTCGCCAGCCAAAAAGGCTAAAAAATGACGTTCTAATACTGCTCCTTTTCGCTGGGAAAGTCTCCTGATTTAACGTCGTCCACGTACTGTTCGGTAGCCCCTTTAATGACGTCGAATAGTTCTGCGTAACGCCTTAGGAATCGGGGGTGAAAGTCTTTGGTGATGCCCAATAGATCGTGGGTAACAAGCACTTGCCCGTCGCAGTCCACACCGCCACCGATTCCAATAGTCGGGATGCCAATGGATGCACTAACTTTCTTTGCCAAGTGGGCCGGGATCTTCTCCAGTACCAGGCCGAAGCATCCCAGTTCTTCCAGCAATTTAGCATCTTTTACCAGCCTCCGGGCTTCCGCTTCTTGTTTGGCGCGGACGGTATAAGTACCGAACTTGTAGATAGATTGCGGCGTGAGGCCAAGGTGCCCCATCACCGGAATACCCGCCGAGAGGATACGGCTAACACTGTCTTTCACTTCTTCTCCACCTTCCAGTTTCACGGCATGCCCACCGCTTTCTTTCATGATACGGATGGCTGACTTTAGCGCCATTTTGCTGTCGCCCTGGTAAGTACCAAAAGGAAGGTCAACAATCACAAGCGCCCGCTCTACTGCTCGCACTACGCTGGAAGCATGGTAGATCATCTGGTCCAGGGTTATCGGTAGCGTGGTTTCATGACCAGCCATTACGTTGCTTGCAGAATCACCTACGAGTAAAACGTCCGCTCCACCAGCATCCAGGATACGGGCCATCGAGAAATCATAAGCTGTAAGCATCGCTATTTTTTCCCCGGCATCTTTCATTGCTCGCAACGTCTGTACAGTGACGCGCTTGGCTTCTATTTTTTTATGTACGCTCATATTGGGGGGAAGATAATGCGTTTTGTCGCAATGCCGATCATGAAAGCTAACACTATATACATCGAGAACACCCGAAGTCCTTCGCCAGCTACCCAAAGACTTCCTTCAGCAGCTCCTCCAGTTCCCGCTCGTCCACGTCATCAAAGGAACCTTCAAGCGTAGAGTCTACATCGAAAACACCAAGTAAAGTACCATCCTTTCGCCGTACAGGGAGCACAATTTCTGAGCGGCTGTTTGGGTCACAGGCAATGTGCTCCTTGCCCTGAATAAGCGCGTGCGTATCATCCACAATCTGGGTTTCTCCGGTAGCCGCTACTCTTCCGCAAACACCTTGGCCAAACTTGATGTACAAGCAGCCCAGCGTGCCCTGGTAAGGGCCAATCACCAACTGTTGCTCGCCACGCACAAGGTAAAAACCTACCCAGTAATAATACGGGATGTACGTTTTCAGCAAGCAGTTGATCGTCACCATTTTCACCTGCTCATCGGTTTCATCACCGAGGGTACCCCGAATAGCCTGGCGGGCCTCGGCGTACACTACGCGTTTCTGGTCCGGGCTTAGTGGTCGGGATTTTTTGATGAAGTAGGGCATTTCTGCGGTTGCTGACATATTTAGGTCGGTTGTCGGTTGTCGGTTGTCTGTTGGTCAGAAACACACCGAGTTTACTTTTAGATTAAAATAAGCCAACTGAATTTCGTTTTAATGCGTTTGATTGAAACTGGTTAGGTAGCCAGAAGCTACTTGAACAATTAAGTCTAAATTAAACCGACAGACCGATAGAAACTACTGCTTTTTTCCTCACAAAGTCCGGACGTGAAGCGCTCGAGACCCCGATTAGTTCAGACCGTTTACACGTCCGTCAATATGGTAACGGGCCAAAAATCATGCTATCCGTTCACGGCTTCGGTCGCAACGGACGACGCATGGAACGGCTCGCCCTCGCGCTCGGCAAAGCATACACGACTTTTGCCCCCGATTTGCCCTACCACGGCAATTCCGAATGGGTCGAACAACGTTATGCTCCTGCAGATCTTGCTGCAACCTTCAACCGTCTGCTCGTTGATTTTCAGGACCGTCCCGTATATCTTCTAGGCCATAGTCTTGGCGGGCGCATCCTGAGCAATGTTCTTCCTTTACTGAAGCATCCGGACATCCGGGACCTGGCCCTGGTGGCCCCTGACGGAGCTGGCGGCCGCTACACCAACTGGATCGACACGCTACCCAGTTCTCTAATCCGCCCCCTGGCCAAGTTCACCGAACGGCCACGCTACCTCCTCAAGCTGAGCAATTTCTTAAGGCGGCGCGGCGTCATCAATCGCTATTCAGCCGAATACCTCAATCATAACCTAAAGGATGGCACCTTCAGGCGCAGGATGGCTGGCAGTCTACGCAGTGTGTTACTATTCCCTCCCAGCCCGGAATCATTAGAAGCAGCACTGAACCAACGTAAGATATCTGCAACTGTTTTCGCCGGAGACCGAGACCCTCTATTACACCATGAACGGCTAGAAGCTGTGTACGGTCCTTTGCCTTCCGTCCGGGTAGTTCCATACACCGGAAGTCACTGGCTCCCCGAGCAATTGCTCTACGACTATTACCTTAGCCAGTAAATACAACACTTTGAGTCAGCTATCTTACGACAATGTCGGCACCCTATTAGACCGCACTACCCGCCTGCTGAAAGCGCATTTTCTCCGTGCATTCAAAGATGCAAACGTGGACCTGACCCCCGAACAATGGGTGGTACTTGATCACCTCAATAAAAAAGGAGCTTCTTCCCAAACGGACCTGGCCAACGGTACCTTTAAGGACGCACCCACCGTTTCCCGAATCATCGATAAACTGGCAAAAAAAGGCCTGGCCGAAAGAACCCGTTTTCCTAACGACCGCCGTCGGTACCAGGTCGCCCTAACGGAAAAAGGAGAGTCTATTCACGAGCAGTTGCTCCCCAAAGTAGAAGCCCTTCGTGTACAAGCCTGGAGTGGGCTCTCTGAAAATGACTACACGCATCTTACTAGGATTCTCGATCGAATTCGGGACAACTTCCCGGAGTGATGCAAGTTGCAGGTTGTAGGTTTTGCCAACTTGCAACCTGCAACCTGCAACCTGCAACCCGCAACCCGCAACCTGCAACTTCCTACATTCTCCCGGTAATCAGCCGAATCTGCCCCATATGATTTGCCTGGTGTTCCATTACGTGGTACCAGGCCCAGTGGTTGTTCATGTTTCGAGAGCCACCGGCACGCCCGTTGAACCACTTATCATCTTTCGTTTTCAACTGACGCAAGGTTTCTGCACGGACCTCGTCCCAAAGGTCAAGGTAGAAGCGGATGGGTTTTCCAACAAGTTTCTCGCGCGCAGGCGCGCCTAGATTCTGGGCAAATTCCCAGTGTGCATCTTCCGGAAGAAAACCAGTACCTTCAAAGGTGTAACGTTGGTAGTATTTTTCGGTAGCTGCGAGGTGGTAAATCATTGCGCCAATACGATTAGCCTTCTCGTCTAGCAGAAAATCAGTTTCCTCTACGCTAAGGTTGGCTACGCTGCGGGTAACGCGGCGTTTCAGGTCTTCGAGCATGGAGACGACAACACCGACCTGGGGTGTATAGCCTTTGGGCACTTCTATTTTTTGGGCGCTGGCGCAGGTGCAGTGGAGGGTTAAAAGGAGCAAGGAGAGGTAACGCATGGTGGGTGTAGTTTACAAATCAACGAAAATACTACACTTGTAGTGCACCGTTAAGGTTAATTTCTCTCCTACGCTTTAGACATCGCCAAAGATCAAGACCAACTTATCAAGCAGCCAACACCAATCATGATGAAGGAAGTGCAGCGTTTTACAATCTTTTCTTTATGGCGTCCAGCATTAAAACTCCCGCAGAAATGTGTGAATGTCGTCGGTAGACTTGAGCTTGAGCTTTTTACGTAAACGGTACCGCGCCATTTTCGCACTCGCCGTAGATATCCCCCTGTTCGTAGCAACTTCCTTATTCGTCATATTAAGACGGATCATACCCGCCAAGCTCCGGTCACTCGAAGTTAAGTTTGGGAAGGCTTCTTGAAGTTTCCGGTGGAATTCGTGGTTGACCTGATCGATGTTCTCCTGTACTATTTCCAGGTTCTCGTTCAGTCTGTCGTGGTCTTGAGCGAAGCGCACCAACTCATTAAGTTGGGGGCGGAACTGAGCGGGCAGCTCTTTTTTCAGCATATCCAGCCGGTCTGCCAGCTCTCTGGAAAATTTATTTTTGCGTTCAATATCAAGGGCAAAGTCCGTTAGGTCTTCTTTCTGATTTTCCAGCCGCGTGCTCAGTTGGCCGGAGGCCAGGCGTTCATTCTCCAGTTCAGCTTCAATGAGCCTCCCCTTTGTTTCACGGAGTCGAATATCTTTACGCCACTGTAAGAAAGTAAGCAACGCAACCAGTAAACTAGCGACCAGACCGCCAGCAATGAGTAGCTGGCGATTATTTCGGATTCGAGCTTTCTGTTCAAGCGCAAGCACCTTCTGCTCACTAGATTTCAGTGCCAGTCGTTTACGTTCAGATTCATGCTTCACTTCTAGTTCTACAATCCGGCTTAAGGTGCTCTCATTAAGCACACTTGCCTGAACATCATGGTATTCCTGAAAAGACTTCAAAGCGCTTTTGTAGTCGCCTATCTGTTGATAGCCGTCGGACATATCCTTTAGCGTAACGTAAGTCGTCGCATCCTGCTTCAACAGCCTGGAATAGTAAAGCGAAGAATCATAATAGATTTTGGCCCGATCAAAGTTGCCCAACTGCTGAAAGGTATAAGCCAGGTTTCCGTAGGCCGGGGCAAAGGTAAATGTATCCCGTTTCGCAAGAATGGTCGCTAGGCATTGTTCGATATAAGGCAACCCTTGTTCAGGCCTTCCTTTTTGGGAATACAGCGCTCCGATGTTTTGGTCAATCACGAGTAAATCACTTCGATTCCCGTAGGTTAATATGGTGCCTCTAGCGACCAGAAGCTGTTGCAAAGCGGAGTCTAGCTTACCCTGAGATAGATAGTTGAGGGCAATATTAGCTTCAACTTTACCCGCCTGAAGCGTATCTGATAGACCTTTGTAAATGGCCACTAGTGGTCTGTAAGTTCTGATTGATCGTTCATAGTTACCGGCTCCATATTGAACATTACCAATACTCAATTCAGCTTTAGCCATGCGTCGGGAATCACGGATATCGCTGGCAGCAGTCGCTGCTTCTGTGCAAAACTCCATGGATCGTTCATATTCCCCTATCCGTGTATAATAACTGCTCAGCCAAAGAAGAAGATCAACAACCAGTCTGGAGTCGCCACTTGCTCGCACTTCGGGCAAAAGATCGTTCGCTTCAGTAATGGCATCTTCAGTAAATTTTCCTTGCTGCAAAATGTCAACTCGGTCACGAAGTGGGTCGTTATCGAACGGAGACATGCCCGACAATAGCAGTAAAACCAACAAACAAAACACAAAAAACTTCACTGGGGTAGGTTTTTCCATGAAACCGACCAACAATATAAGCAAACGGCTATAAATACCGAATAAAACACCTTTTTACTCTGCTTGTAGCCCTCCTGTAGCCCAATAATAGTCGAATGGTAGCCCTGACATCATCCTGTTCATGAAGCTATATACTTAGAAAGAAACGACCTTTATGGAAATTATGGAACTGGTTATTACCAGATGAATTTAGCTCATTTTGTTGTTTAAAGTGTTTCTCAAAATTGTTGTTCAAAACGTTATCTATTATATAAGCGACTCCAGAGCATTCTGGAGTCGCTTTTTCAATTGTAAGACCTATCTCTTTCTGCGCGTACAGCTTTTGAATCAGCAGTTTCTTTAGAAACGCTAGTAGTTGAAGTATCAGGTATTGGTATCCGAGATCAAGCTTCTGTTCTTCAGCGATTTGAACGAAAATACACCTTAGAACTTTCCTTGCACCTGCGTGCGCGCCAAAAAAAGCAACTTAAGAGAAACCCAAGCCCTGCCCCGGCGGTTACTAACCAAGATGTCCGTACCCAACCCCGCTGAAAAACTGCTGCAACGCTACGCCGATAGCCCCCGCATCGCCGAGATCGCCCGCCTCTGTCGGGAAGATGGTGCGCCCCGCATCCAGATCAAAGGCTTAGCCGGCGCGCTCGAAAGCTTCCTCATCGCCGCCAGTTACCGCCACGCAGGAGGCCACTACCTCGTGGTCGCTACGGACAAAGAAGAAGCAGCTTACATCCAGAACACCATCGCAGAGCTGTTGCCCAAGAAGCAGGTCCGGCTGTTGCCCGACAGCTTCCGCCGCCCGCTCTATTTTGAAGTGCTGGACCCGACCAACACCCTGCTGCGCACCGAAACGATCAACTACCTCACCCACTCCAAGTCTAAGGGTGAAATTGTGGTTACCTACCCGGAAGCCCTTTTCGAGCAAGTTGTCGCGCCGCGCGAGCTGACCAAGAGTCGCATTGAACTCACCAAGGGAGAAGACCTGGACGTGGACACCATCATCACCGTCCTGGTTGAGTACGGTTTCAAGCGCCAGGAATTTGTCTACGAGCCCGGCCAGTTCAGCATCCGTGGCGGCATCATCGACATCTTCAGCTACGGTAATGAATATCCGTACCGGGTGGAGTTGTTCGACGAGGAGATCGAGTCCATCCGAACCTTTGACCCTCTGGAACAACGCTCGGTAGACCAGGTGGAATACGTGAGCATCATCCCCAACATCAACACCAAGTTTGAACGGGAGCAGAAGACAAGCATTTTCGAAGTACTGCCCCCCAATACCTACATCTGGATGCGTGACTTCCAGTTGCTGATGGACAAGCTGAACGAGGCCTTCAGTAAAGCGAATGAATTCGGCCAGCAACTGACACTGATTGAAGACAAGGAAATCGCTGCCATCTTCCGGGACCGTGCCTTCATTCGCCCCGGCGAAGTGCTGGAAGACGTGAAGGAGAAGCCGCTGGTGTTCTTTACCAACTATAAACAAAGTCTTCCGATCGATCATACGATCGACTGCCGCGCCAAGCCGCAACCAAGCTTCAACAAAAACTTCGACCTCCTGATCCGCAACCTGCTGGAAAACACTTCCGGTGGGCTCACGAACCTGGTCTTTGCCGGCAACCCAAAACAGATTGAGCGGTTTTACTCCATTTTCCAGGACCTCAACGCAGGCGTGAGGTGGGAACCCATACCGACGGCCATCCACGCCGGGTTCATCGACCCCGATATGCAGCTGGCCTGCTATACGGATCATCAGATATTCGAACGCTACCACCGCTACCGCCTGAAGAAGGGCTTTACCAAAGACAAAGCCCTCAGCCTACGGATGCTCCGCGATCTACAGACCGGCGACCTGGTCGTTCACCTCGACCACGGTGTGGGCCGCTTCTCCGGCCTGGAGAAAATCACCGTCGGCGGGCGGGAACAGGAGTCCGTCCGGCTGGTGTACAAAAACAATGACATCCTCTACGTAGGCATCAATAGTCTCCACAAACTGAGCAAGTATTCCGGGAAGGACGGAGCCTTGCCCCGCCTCGATAAGATCGGCGGCGACGCGTGGAAGAACATGAAGAAACGGACGAAGAGGAAGATGAAGGACATGGCCGGAGAGCTCATCAAGCTCTACGCCAAACGCCTCGCCACGCCCGGCCACGCCTTCCCACCCGACGGTCATCTTCAAAACGAGCTGGAAGCAAGCTTCATTTACGAAGACACGCCGGACCAACTCAGCGCGACCAATGCCGTGAAGCAGGACATGATGAAAGCCAACCCGATGGACCGGCTGATATGCGGCGACGTTGGTTTCGGCAAAACGGAAATCGCCCTGCGGGCGGCCTTCAAGGCCGCCGCCGATGGGAAACAAGTGGCCGTGCTCGTTCCCACCACCATCCTCGCCCTCCAGCACTTCCGCGTTTTTAAAGAACGGCTAGAACCCTTTGGCATGACGGTAGATTACGTAAATCGCTTCCGCTCAGCAAAGGAGAAGACCGAGATTTATAAAAGGCTACAATCCGGGGAAATTGACCTCCTGATCGGAACCCACGCCATCCTGAGTAATAAGGTTAAGTTCAAAGACCTCGGTCTGCTGGTAATTGATGAGGAACAGAAATTCGGCGTTAAGGCGAAAGAGAAACTCCGCGCCATCCAGGTCAACGTCGACACCCTGACGCTGACCGCCACCCCCATTCCCAGGACGATGCAGTTCAGCCTCATGAACGCGCGGGACATGAGCGTGCTCCGCACCGCACCGCCCAACCGTCAACCAATCCACACGGAAGTACGGCAATTCAACGAGGAAGTCATCAAAGAATCCATTGAAAATGAAGTCTTTCGGGGCGGGCAGGCTTTCTTCGTACACAACCGGGTGAAGAGCCTGGACGACATGCTGGTGATGATGCGCAAACTCTGTCCCGACGTACAGTTCGCCAAGGCCCACGGTCAGATGGACCCCAAGAAACTGGAGGCCACCCTGATGGATTTCATCGACCGTAAGTACGACGTGCTCATCTGTACAAACATCATCGAGACGGGGCTGGACATTTCCAACGCCAACACCATCATCATCAACAATGCGCACCAGTTCGGGCTTTCGGACTTGCACCAGCTACGCGGACGGGTCGGGCGCTCCAACAAAAAAGCGTTCTGTTACTTGATTGCGCCGCCCATTTCCGTCCTTACCCCCGAGGCCCGCAAGCGCCTGCGAACACTGGAAGAATACAGCGATCTTGGCTCTGGCTTCAACATCGCGATGAAGGATCTCGACATCCGGGGAGCAGGGAACCTCCTCGGCGGAGAACAATCCGGCTTTATCTCCGACATGGGCTACGAGACCTACCAACGCATTCTGGAAGAAGCCGTACGTGAGCTAAAGCAGGGGGAGTTTAAAGATGTCTTCGCCGATCAACTGAAAGACGTATCCGACTTCGTTCGCGAAGTCAATATCGAGACGGATACGGAGATGCTCATTCCCACCCTATACGTAGAAAGTACGGCCGAGCGGCTCCGCCTCTACCAACAGCTCGACAGCCTGGAAACGGAAGAAGAGCTGGCCAACTTCGCCGAAGCGCTTGTGGACCGCTTTGGGAAAATACCGCCGGAGGTGGAAGAATTGTTTGAGGGCTTAAGGTTGCGTTGGCTCTGTCGCCGCCTCGGCTTCGAGCGGCTGATCCTGAAGAACAATAAGCTAATGCTGTTCTTCATCGAAAACCCACAGTCTTTGTACTACGAGTCCGACGGCTTCACTGCGCTTTCTGGCCTGATCGCCAGCGAGGGCGCTTTGCGTGGGCTAACGCTAAAGCAGACGCCCCGGCGCTTATCGGTGATCAAGGAGAACGTGAAATCCATGGCGCAGGCGCAGAAGGTGCTCGAAGGGCTGGCGGTTAAGATGGAAGGGTTGGTGGCCGAGATTCGGGGGGAGGCTACTTTGGCTGGGTAGGGATTTTTAGTCTAAAAATTCCAGACTATAGCTCATATTACTCTCCACCAAGGTTGATTGTGGTCAGCTTCTCATTTGTACTATCGAGGATAATGATAATAAAAGCGTAGCCATGCCAATCATATTCAATTTGATCACTTTTCGGAGCTTCGTCTTTGTTAACATATAGGATTGTGCTCGTTTCCGAAGCCTCAGCCATTATTTCTATCGTCCTTTCAATGGACTCAAGAAAGAAAGGTAAGTCTATTCCCCAGTCTGGCTGTTTAGCGTATGTTCGCAACGTTTTCTCAAGTGAATCTTTGGTTATACTTGTGAACTTGTTTTCTGCGATATGCTCCCACTTGAAAGACATTCGAGGCCAGGCATCTTCTTTACCTTTCCCCTTTTCGTCCATTGCCTTCATGATTTCCTCTTTACTACCAAGAGAATACCGACCATCAAGAAGGTCCGTAGCAAAAAGGCGGCCTAATGAGATATTATCGCCTATCACCTTGAAGACATTGACATGCTGAAATGCATCTGCTATGCTGGAATCCAGATAATGTTTTACCTCCACCAGTTCGAACTCGTTAGGACCGTGATAAAACGTTGGAGAGTGTTCGGGGAACTTCTTATCAAAGTCTTTGCTGGTGAGTTTAACATCAGGGTTATCCTTCAAGTATTTTAAATAAGCATCGTATTTTTCGAAAAGCTCTTCATGCTTGTAATAGTATCCTCTTTCATGTTTGTCCAATGATTTCTCCGCTTGTTCTAAAAAGTTTTTGAGGATGATCGGTTTACCCTCAATTTCGTATCCTATGATGTAGTCGTCAGGAGCATCGGCAGGGATGAGCGGTTTGGAATTGTTTTTAGTGTCCATAAAACATGTTGTTGAACGATATCAATTATTCTTCTTCCAATGCCGTTAAAACAGTTGCAAGTCCCGAAATTTCTACTTTGTATTCTCCAGCCATTCGATTGTTTCTTTAAAAAATTCTTTAGCCGGTGTAGTAGCACCACTTTTCACCTCTTCTTCAACAATCTCGGCTTGGTCAGCAAGCTCTTGAGCAGTAATGGGGGTTCCATCAGCTTCGTAGCCAACAATAGAATTTACTTTTTCTATTTCAACTTGCTCCTCCGTATAAGTGCGCATCATCGAGTGCACCACCCGCAGGAAGGACTTATCCAGCCGAGCGACCGTGCTGATGATCTCACGGCGCATTTCCTCTTCAGTGTAGTGATTCTTCTGTTGTGGCTGGCCCATAACTGTTTATTTGTATGATAAAGATAACGTTTTTGTGTACGGCCCCTACTCCTCTTCCACCAAGGCATTGGCGACGTTCCAGGAAAGTTCTTTTATGTGGCGTACCCTTACAACGTATACCCCACCTTCTTCCTGAAAGGTGTAGATGATCCGGTGGATTTTTTTAGCTGCTACCCAACGGTATAAATTTTTGTCGCCAGGATTATTCGGCGTATACGGAGGATGTGCCTCTGGCATAGTTTCAAGACTGGCAATTTTATTGATGATTGCATCGTAAGTCTCACCAGCAGTTCTTTCACCAAACTTATTATTGAGTCGCAGAACGATTCGGTCAATATCCTTATCTGCTAACTTTGAAATAATTACTTGGTAGCGCGGGCCCATGCATCTTTCTTTTTACGAAGCTCATCGAGGGTAACGAACGCTCCCTGTTTCATTTTTTCAACAATAGCGTCCGCTTCTTCAACGAACTCAGAAGCGCGAACTGGCAGCCCGTTCTCATCATAATCTACAACAGGATCCTCCTCCTCCAGTTTACGTTCAATAGCATGCGCCCGCATCATCGAATGAACAAGGCGTAAAGTTTTAGGGTCAACGAGGCTTAGTTCCTCTATGATCTCACTACGCATTTCATCCTCGGTGTGGTAGTTCTTCTGTTGTGGCTGGCCCATAACTGTTTTATTTGCTGATAAAGATAACGTTTCTCCGTTGGAGAATAGTTTTATTCGAATTCAACCAACTTAATGGCCACAACTATTCCACGAGTGATATTGAAGCTTTCTAATACTTACAATCAGGCGCGGCCGCAGGTGCAATGAAAGGTTTAAGCGCCGGTCTCCCAAGGCCCTGAAACATTGCGCTTCAAAAGACCTTTCTCTGCATCCTGCGGCCGCGCCCACCACGCAGTAGCCGTGAAGCGAAATCATCTAAATGAGCATCTTTTTCGATAAGGTCATAACGCAAGGGTAAGAAGTGCTTGGTTCCAACGATAACAGGCAAAAGAATAGTCCCTTTACATGAAGTTCACCCTTAGTTTTACGCTCCTTCTCTTGGCTTTTGCCCCACTTTTTTCTCAACAATCCCTCTTCGATAAAGCTGTCCGACTGGACAGCCTCTACGACCAGATCCGCGCCGGAGACCACGCCCTGGCCGAAGACGTCTTCGCCGAGCTGCGCAGCCTCTATCAAGAAGGCGAAGACCTGACGGACGACGCCATCTACACCGACGTCAGCGGCCAAAACAGCTACCTGGCCCCGAAGATGAACTACGTACACAATTTCCTGGAAGACAACCGCGCCAAAGCCGACACCTCCCTGACGGCCCTGAAAAATGTCTTCCAAAACTTAATCCTCGTAGCAGCCCTAAAGGCAGAACTGGCCTGCTCGGAAGCAGGTTATGGCGAGGAGGACAATGAGTGCCCCTTTGGCATCAGCATCCGGTCTTTGCGCGGCTTCCCCACCGCAAAGCAGCTGGCTTATCTCCGTAAGCAGGTAGACCCTACAGAGTTCCCAACACTTCTCGCAGATCTAAAAGAAATCGAAAACGCGCTCTACGAAATTGACGTTCGGATCGACCTGCTTAAGCGCCAGGGAGATGCCGTATTACGGCTCAGTGGTAGCGACGGTGGCCTCGGCCTGCCAGTGGCAGGCGGTGCAGCAGTGGAGCAAGGCTTCGCCCCCATCATCGTTGAAGGTGGCAGCGGCGGCTCGGTGCAGGGTGCGGTCATCGATGGTGCCTCCCGCTGGATCGCTGAGCGGATGCGCGAGGAGCTTTCCATTGCCTTCTTCGATCGTTTTGAAATCTGGATGGAAGAAAAGAAAATGGATATACTTTTCCCAAGCACGGTAAAAGCCCTTGGTATTACCTCAACCACCGATTATTCCCTGATGATTCAGGTTTTGCGTACCGCTTTCGAGCGCGACCTGGAGGCTTTACCCTTCAACGTAGGCCCCTTCATCCGGCAAGAACTCGTGGATAAGCAGGAAGTAAGTGGCCTGGATAAATACACCGATGAGCGGTACCGGGATTACCGGGCCGTCACAATTCGTTATGCTAACGCTTTCAACAGCGAGGACGACGCAGAATTCGATAAATTCCTCATCATAACGGATACGCTCTCTGAGTATAAAGAAGCTTTTGAGGAAATGCTAGTAGAGATGGAAAGAACCAACCAGAGCCTCAACTACGTCCTCTTCAGCATCGCAGCCATAGGGGAGCTTAGCCAGGGCGGCCACCCTGCTAACTTACTGAGTAAACTTAATCAGCGTAGCGACGAGCTTTTTCCTCATGGTGGGCGTATTCGCCCGGTGCTGATGCTGGCCGATGTCCTGACCCGCAGCTTCATTCGCGCCGATGCTGAAAAGGGAACGACCTGGTTGCGCCGTAAAGACCTGACCCGTCTTAGCCGTGATCAACAACTGCGCGAGTTTTATTTCGGTCTCATTTTTCACGAACTGCGCCAGGGTATCCGAGTCAAGCGGAACCGGTTGTTGGCCGCGCGTAAACCGTTTGCTGCTGGCCTTCCTTACTATAACGATTTGCAATGGACTGGCAGGTCAAAACCGGAGGAGCGCACCGCTATGCTGCGCCAGCTAAATCAGCCGGAGTTGCTGCGCCTGGACCGAGAACTTTACTTACTGGAGCAAGACGAAAAATGGCTCTCCAAACTCGTCCTCGAAGACCCTACGGAAGTGGGCGGGCTGCTTAACAACATTTCTCTGTTTACCGAGCGAATGGACAATATGCAACAGCAATACACCCAACTTCGTCAAAACGGACAGGCAGGCATTGGCAATCCTGAGATGGTGCGCCTCATCCGTCATTCCCTATCCGTTCTCCGTCCGGTCTTTGCGATGGCACTGGCTGGCAAAGAAGAGAAGATCGCCCAAATTCAAACCCTTTCCGAAGGCATCCTGGATGCCTATACCGGAGTACTGGAGCACGACTACGATGCGGTCATCCTGAGCGTTCTTCCCGTAGCGACCTCCTTATTAGACATTGACTACGCTGAGACCTTGGAGGTTCATGGAAAAGACTTTCACCCCCAGGGCTTGGAACACCTAAAAGACCAGCACGGCAAGCAGAAACGTAAATTCCAGGAAGTATTCCGCTACAGCGCCTTTTTGGCTGCCGTAGCAGAGAGTCGAAGCCCGGAAGACATTAAGCAAGCTATACGCTCCATCGCTCTGCCTCCTGGCAGTTACAGCATCAAGCGGCGCAGCTTTGCCAACATAAGCCTGAATGCTTACCCCGGCTTGACCGGCGGGATGGAAGCCATCCAAAATGACCTGGGAAGAGAATGGGCGCCCAACTTCGGGTTTACTGCGCCGGTGGGCATGGCCGTAAGCTGGGGCTACCGAGGGAACATCAATAATAAAAAATACCTGGAGAACGCGAAGTATCGCCGCCGGGTAGACCGCTCGCTGGATATGCGAGACGACCGCTACCTAAACGGACACAGCGGCAGTCTTTTCTTCTCAATTATTGACTTAGGCGCAGTGGTCCTGTTTCGCTTAGATGGAGACGACAGTTCATTGCCCGAAGACGTAGGTTTCCAGCAGGTATTCTCACCAGGCATAATGTACTCCCACGGCTTCCCTCAAGTTCCGATCTCGGTACTGGCAGGCATGCAGTTGAGCCCCAAACTTCGTAAGTTCGGTGATGCTCCGGCGGATTCCTTCCGCTTCAACCTTGGCGTCACGGTGGATTTGCCAATGGCAAATATGCATACCCGCTCGGTAGAACGGGAAGAAAAATAGGCTTGGCTTAAAGATTGTGAACGGCCCGCACCTGCTGAACCAGCGCCTTATTCATGTCCTCAAATCCAGTCTTTGTATCCGTCTCCAGTTTACGCCGGAAAGCAGGAACAAGCAGGCCGGAAAAGTTTTCGCCATGCTCCAGTTTAGTCGTGCCATCACCGTTGCTGGTAAGGATGAAGTAGTGCTCACCGTCAAAGATGCCGTTGAACAATAGCTTCCCTTTCCAGCGCAGTTCTTGCCCCGCAGCAAAGGTCAGTACTTTGGGTTTAAAGCTCATCCCACCAGCCGTAACGGAGACGGTATTGCCTTCGGCCCAGTCGCCTGAAGCTTGAGTGATAAAGGGATTCCAATCTGGGTAAGCAGCGAAATCAGTCAGGACGGCCCATACCTTTTCGGGGGTAGTGGGGAGTTGGATGGAGGTTTGGATATTTAGCATGATGCAAAGATGCAGGAGTGATGGCCCACTTTGCCTTGACAAATGTCAAGAAGGTTGATTTTGGTCAAGGAGCAACCACTGACAGTGGACCAGATTTCAGTTTAGAGTTCAGTAGTCGGCGAGAAAATCACAACACCACAAACTCTACCCTTCGATTTTTCTCCCGACCTGCTTTCGTGGTATTATCCCCAAGGGGTTTACCTTCTCCAAAGCCATCAGATTCCAACCGGTCATTGTCAATCCCTTTACCCTCCAGGTAAGTACGGACAGCAACCGCCCGCTTCCGTGAAAGCAACAGATTATATTCGTCCTGGCCAACATTATCAGTATGGCCCCAAATGCTGATTCTCGTTTCTGGAAATGCTTTCAGAAAATCAACCAGCTTATCCAATTCCACGTAAGACATCGCTTTAAGCTCAATACTATTGGGCGCAAATTCGATATTTTCCAGCCTAATCGGCTCGTCTTTTTCCAACACTTGTTCCCTGAAGACCACCGGTGGGTCGGGTACATCGCCTTTCTGCCAGACGCGAATATCATCAATGGCATAATAGGCCTTGGGGAACCTATACCTACCTAAAAGCGACGAATCCCTTTTTACAATGGTCGTTTCTTCATTCTTAAAAAAATTTCCGATGGTCAGAAAAGCAAGGGTTTCCTTAGGCGTAAAGGACATTTCTATTTTTTGCCAGGTAATATTATCGGTGGTCAACACCTCAGTATAATTCACTTGTGGCGTCACATCAATTAGCCCGGAGCCCTTTGTGTAGATTTTACGCTTCGTGAAATAGGCGCCGAGATTGTTCGAAGACTGAGTGGCTTCAACATCACTTCTGGCCCAGAACTCGATATATGTTTCGACGTTTGCCTGAAGCGGTTTTTTTAATTCTACCTGTAGATATTCGCGGTAAGTGGCCGAGACCTGGTTTTTCATCGCAGTCACGATACCGGCTTCAACGCGGCCACTCTTGGCCTCACTACATTCTTGCTGCATGTTCCTGCATTTTTTCAGGTATACAGCGTCGAGAAAGCGTAAGTCAGGCGTCGCATCGTTTGCAGAGAACCAGTGCAAAAGGTAACGCCTGTAGGCACTATTACCACTCTGGCTTTCATAAGGAAAGTTATTAAGCCGTACGTTCTTTATAGGTAAAGCAACGACTTCCTCAAAGGATGGATTAGGAACAAGGTTTTGGGCGAGGGCGCAGGTGCAAGGAAAAAGGGTAATAAAAATAGTCAGGAAGACGGGTTTCAT
>CAYPIM010000027.1:0-14468 GCA_964410795.1 uncultured Lewinella sp.
TACATTCTACCTACTACGAACTACGCCCCAAACTGCCGGTGCAATAGCCGCAGCGTTTTGAGCTTCTTCCCTTTGTCATCATAAATAGAAATGAGGTAGAGCCCGTCGGGGAGATTCTCTACGTCGTAGCCCTGCTTTCCATCCGGGCGGTCGTATTTGCGCAGGCGGTTGCCCAGGGCATTAGATACTTCTACGCGACCGATCTTAATGCCGGGAGGAGCTTCGACAAAGAAGCGTTCACGGGCGGGATTCGGGAAAAGATTTACACTGGTGGGAACAGGGCGGGAGCTGAAATTTCCGCTTCCGGAAGAGGCCGGATTGGATGCTCCTCCACTGGATCGTTGAATGATTTCAGCGGTTACCGTCGCTTTACCCAAAATTTTTCCGGGATTAGAGCTGTCAAAGAACTGAACTTCTACTCGTCCGTCTCCGGTAACACCGGCGGGCTCGAGCACTACCTGAAAGCTGGCAGATTCTCCCGGCCTTACGGTTACGGGCCGTCCATTTCGGTTGGCTTGCGCGATTACGTAAGCAGAACTTTGGTTCCGACGGCTAAAAGTACCGTATCGCCAAGCCCTTGGCTTGCCAATCACTACTTGCTTTTTAATTAACTGGAGCGTTTGGGAGCCATTGTTAGTGACCGTGATGGTGGTGATGTCCTGATAATCCTTGTCAAGGTCATCCACAACTACGTCTTTGGCTACGTTTGCCGGTTCCACACGCAACACATTCCGCTGCGCAAGGCTGCAGGTGCATAGGCTTAGGAATAAGGCAAGGAAGCTAAGTCTCATAGTTTCAAACTGTCTGGGATTATATCATCTTAACTTATTTAATAGGCTAAGGTTAGCAAAGATGAGAAAAAAATAAATAAGCCAGCGGGTATTACTACCGGCTGGCTTAAATATTAGGTTTTTTTAACGCAGACGACAAAATGAATGGCCTGACTTGCGTTAATTATACCTTTTTGTGGTACGATTTGACACGCATAGCGTTCAAATCCATACACTGTACTAGGAGTTAGACTTGTCTTTATTGAACTTGTCAAGAATACGCTTCATCTGCTCTCCTGCCGCCTCCCGGCCACCGAGCCCGAAGGAAAGGGCTACGGCTACCGCGACAGCACCAAGCGTAAGGCCGAAGGCGAGTTCTACGATGTTGTCTGCAATGCCCATTGTCCGTAATGAAATGGCAAGGAAAAGACCAAGAATAATGATCCGTGCAATAGAAGCAATGAAGGTGTCTGACCGTCCACTTGCCATCGTTTTGTACGCAAGGTTAGCGAGGAAGTTGCCAAGGACAAGGATGACCAAACCGAAAGAAATTTGTCCGGTAAGCTCAAAGATCTCAGTCAGGATGCCATTGAGGCGAACGAATTCAAGGCGCTCCATACCGGTAATGATGCCGATGAACATGATGAAGAAGAACACTACGTTTGCAATCAGCGAGCTCATTTTTGTGTTCTCACCAACGATGCTGCTGAGGCCAAGGCGCTCAGACATTTTATCCGTGCCTAAACTTTCAAGAAGACCTTTTAGTAGCCCGGTAATAAACTTACCACCGATGTAAAATACACCGATGATGATGCCCGCAGCAATGATCTTGGGAATCGCTCCTACAAAAGTTTCCAGCATACCTTTCAGCGGATTGGTAATGGCGTCAAGCTTAAGTGCATCCAGTGCAGCGATGAGAATGGGGACAAAGATGATGATGAAAACAACCTGCGTAAGGATGTTTGTCAGGTTGATCTCCGTACTCAAGCCAGCTTTGCTGCCCATTCTTTCCAGGAAACCAGACGCCATTCCTACTAGGCTGGAAACTATCTTGGCGATGACATAACCAACAAAGCCGATAAGAGCCGCTGCAACCATGTTAGGTATGAAACCTAAAAAGTTGTGGACCATCCCGTTTAACGGGTCCATGATGCTGTTGATGCCCAGCAGATCTAATGCTGCTAAGAGTACCATTACCATCACGATGTAGTAAACCAGCTTAGATAGTGCCCTTTCTGGTTTAATGTCACTACTTGTAGCAGCGGCAATTCTGTTATCTATACCGGTTTTCTTAAGTAACCTATAAGTAAGACTCTGTAAAACTTTGGCGATGAAATAACCAATGAGCAAAATAAGGAGCGCAGCCACAATGGTGGGGAGTGCGACGCCCAGCCGGCCAAGCATAGATTCAATAGTAGCGGATAAGTCCATAATCGTAGATATTAATGATGAAAATGCGACTTGGGAAAAACATCCAAGTCCTGAAGTTGTCACCATTAGACGAGGCACCCAGAGAAAAGGATACGCTAACTTTCTGCTAATCAGGTGGTTTTGTCTAGGGAAATTGATTTAATGATTGATGGAGTCGTAAAATAAGTATGTTAAAAAAATTAACAAATGCGCTTTTGCCGGGTGATTTTACGGTGACTAGTACTGGAGGTAGAACTCCTCCGACTGTCCGGATGCTTAGGCTGACCCCAAGTCTCTAGAATATTATCTCCACAATCCTCCCGTACTTTTATACCTTTGCGGGCTATGAAAGTGTCACTTAACTGGCTGCGCCAGTACCTGGATATAAACATCGGCCCCGAAGAGATCGGCCAAGTCCTTACCGGCACCGGTTTGGAGGTTGAAGGCATGGAGAAAGTAGAGTCTGTTCCCGGCGGCTTAGCCGATATTGTGGTAGGCCATGTACTGGAGTGTGGTAAGCACCCGGGGGCCGACCGACTCAGCCTCACCAGTGTCGATATAGGAGCAGGTGAACCCGTATCCATCGTCTGCGGAGCACCGAATGTTGCCGCTGGCCAGCATGTAGTCGTAGCTACCGTCGGCGCTATGCTTCATCCAATGAGCGGAGAACCATTTAAGATAAAGAAAGGAAAGATTCGTGGGGAAGTGTCTATGGGGATGCTCTGTGCGGAAGATGAAATCGGCCTTGGTGAAAGCCACGATGGCATCATCGTGCTTGATAAAGAATACAAGCCTGGTACCCCCGCCGCAAAAGTTTTTGAACTCGAAGAAGACTACGTATACGAAATTGGCCTTACGCCCAACCGTTCAGACGCAACCAACCACCTTGGTGTTGCTTTTGACTTGGCCGCGGCGCTCAACGTTAACCACGGTGCTAACGTAGCGGTGAAAAAGCCTGATGTTTCCGCCTTCAAAGCTGGCGCCGGAAAACCAGTAAAGGTGACCGTTTCGGATCCTAGCCAAGCACCCCGTTATGCTGGCCTCACGATTGAAAACCTCACCGTTGCGCCCAGCCCTGAATGGTTGCGCACCCGGCTACAGGCCATTGGCGTCCGGCCAATCAATAATGTAGTGGATGTAACCAACTTCGTTCTCCACGAGCTTGGTCAGCCACTCCATGCTTTTGACCTTGGTAAAATTGGCGGTGAAGAAATTATCGTTGAAAAACTGCCGAAAGGAACAAAGTTCAATAGCCTTGACGAGGTAGAGCGTGAGCTCTCCGACGACGATCTGATGATCTGCGATGCTAACCATAAGCCAATGTGCATCGCCGGTGTTTTCGGCGGCTTCGACAGCGGCGTTACCGATGGTACAACCAAGATTTTCCTGGAAGCAGCTCACTTCGAAGCGGGTACAACCCGCCGCAGCAGTATGCGCCATACCCTCCGCACCGACGCGGCCCGGGTGTTCGAGAAAGGTAGCGATCCTAACGTTACGGTCTACGCCCTCAAACGAGCAGCGCTTTTATTGGAGGAACTTGCTGGCGGCAAGGTCACCAGCAAACTGCTTGATCTTTACCCCAACCCGATCCGGCCGCTGGAGATCCGCGTGCGAGACCAACGGGTCATTGATGTGATCGGAGCTGATCTGGCGCGGCCGCAGGTGCAGAGTATTCTTGAGAGCATGGGGATGGAAATCACCGCCTCGGATGATACCGGATTCACCGTCGCTGTACCTACGAACAAGAGTGAGGTGGTTCGGGAAATCGATGTCATCGAGGAAATCCTTCGCATCTATGGCTTTGACAATGTTCCGATCCCGACGATGATTACCACCGCGATGATCGTCGCACCCCAGCCCGACCCCAACTACATCCGGGAACTCACCGGAGACCTCCTGGCTGCCAACGGCTACTACGAAATGATGGCCCTCAGCCTCGATGAAAGCCGCTTCTACGGGGAAGTGGAAGAAGGCAAGCAGCTTGACGGCCTGGTGTACATCAATAATACCTCCAACGTTCACCTCAACGTGATGCGCCCCGGTATGCTCCAGAGTGCGCTAAGTACCGTTGCCCACAACCTGAACCGCCAACAGAACGATCTGCGTTTGTTTGAGTTTGGCCGCTCTTACCACCTCGATAAGGAAGCGAAGCAACCTTACACCGAAGTCAATCACTTGACCCTCACCCTCACCGGTCGCCGTCAGGAAGAAACCTGGCACGCCACAGGTAAAGGCGGAAAGAACGAGGCGGGCTTTTACACCGTCAAAGCGGCCGTAGAAATGGTGCTGCGGAGATTAGGGATTGATAATTACCGAACATCCGAAGCGCCGTCTGATGAGTTCAGTTACGGCCTTCAGTACCACAAGGGGCCGATGGTGCTGGCTAATTTCGGAGCCGTCCTTCCCTTGCACCTGCGTGCGCGCCAAATTAAGACCGACGTATTCTACGCCGACATCAACTGGGACAATGTGATGAAAGTACTTCCCAAGAAACTCGTCCAGGTCAAAACCCCGAGCAAGTTCCCAAGCTTGCGCCGTGATCTCGCCCTGATCCTGGACAAGCGCGTCACCTTTGCCGACGTGGAACGCCTGGCCCGCAAAGCCGAAAAGAAACTCCTCACAGAAGTGAATCTCTTCGATGTGTACGAGAACGAAGACCAACTCGGTGCGGGCAAGAAAAGCTACGCCGTCAGCTTCCAACTCGAATCTGATGAGAAGACCCTCAATGATAAACAGGTCGATAAAGTCATGAAATCCATCGAAGGAGTACTGACCAAACAACTTGGCGCGGAAGTTCGCCGTTAAAGACTGGTTGCTGGTTGCAGGTTGCAGGTTTGCTGTAAGGCGTGTTAACTTGCAACGATCAAATCTGCAACTTGTATCTTGCAACCTGCAACCTGCAACCTGACAACTTAATTAAATGCAACCTCTAGCAATACTAGACGGCTTAGAAATAAAACTCCGGCAACTGAACGCCGCTGCGGACCGCCAACGGGCGGACTACGAGCGTGTGGTCGCCGAAAATCAACAACTCAAGCAAGCCCTCGATCGCCAAACGGGAATCGTGAGCTCGCTGAAGGATAAACTAGAACGCGGCCAGCCCGACGATGCTGAAGCTACTGAGACCAATTCCCTGGTTACGCCTGACGGCGACGCGGGCCTCAGCAAGCAACAGCGCGAAACCATCGAATTCTGCCTGAAAGAGGTGGACCGGTGCCTGGACTGGCTGCAACGGAACTAACCCAATGGCAACATCCCCTTCGGATACAAATCCCATACTCGTGGTCGTTGCTGGCCGCCCTTACCCGCTCCGCGTAGAAACACGGGACGAAGAAGACGTACGGGCACTCGTGAACGAAATCAATGAACGTTTCAACGATTTCCAGGTCAAATTTTCCGACCGCGATACCCAGGATTGCCTCGTAATGACCCTTCTTACTTATGCGGACGAACTCCGCAGTGCCCGCAAGATGGCGGACACAAGCCTTGAAGGTGAACTTGCAAGCCGGCTAAAAGCACTGGATGTGCTGGTGGAAGGCATGCTTTAAGATTCTTGATTCTCGATATTTGATTCTCGATTCTTGATTTGACGTACCGCTGATTTATCCCGGCGCATTTTTTGAGTTGTTACGGTGTTACCGTCAAGCTTCCAACGTCTCCCCTCTCCCGAGGAGAGGGGCCGGGGAGAGGGAGACGTACGACACCTTTTCATTCACTCATTACAATCATCAAAATAAATGGAATTTATATACGCCGCTGTGGCTTTTGTAGTAGCCGTTATTGGTACCTACTTTGTGGTTGGTGGCAAGAACAAACAGGCTGCTGCTATTCAGGACGAGTCGCATAAACGCGAAGCTGAAAAGATTCTGGCCGACGCGAAGCTGAACGCTGAAAAAACCGTTTCTGAAGCAAAACTGAAAGCCGAGAAGTCTTTCTCAGAATTCAAGGATAAGCAGGAAGCTTTCAAGAAAACGAAGATCAAGGAAAGCCGGGAGAAATTTCAGCGTTTCAAAGAAGAGTTCAAGCAGGAAAAAGAAGAAGAGCTCGTAGAGCTGAAGGCCAAACGCGAAGCGTTGCGTGAGGAAGCAGCTGCTATGAAAGAGGAACGTTCAGGCTTTAACTCCGAACGCAGCGAAATTGCCAACGAACGCAAAGCACTTGTCAAGGAAGAGCAAAAGCTGAATGAACGCACCAAAGTGCTTGATCAGGAAATTGCCCTCGCCAAAGAAAAACAGAAGGAGTTGGATTCTCAGCACGATCGTTTCACCAAAGAGCTAGAACAAATTGCTGGCCTGAGTGAAGTGGAAGCCAAAGAACGTCTACTCGAAGATGTTCGCAACAAGACGGCCAACGAAGCCCTCAACCTTAAACGCGAACTACTGGAAGAAGCCAAGACTGACGCGGCGAAAGACGCCCGAAAGGTGGTCATCAATACCATCCAGCGGATGTGTGCCGAAATGACCATCGAGAACACTGTTTCCGTCTTTGCACTTGACGACGATAAAGTGAAAGGCCAGATCATCGGCCGGGAGGGCCGCAACATCCGCGCCATCGAAGCCGCAACCGGTGCCGAATTGGTGGTGGACGACACACCCGAAACCATCGTAATTTCCAGCTTCGACCCAATCCGTCGCGAAATTGCCCGTCTCTCCCTGAAGCGCTTGGTCACTGACGGCCGAATCCACCCCGCTCGTGTGGAAGAAGTGGTAAATAAGACCAAGAAGGAACTCAAGCAGAAGATCATGGAGATCGGTAAGAAAACCGTGGTTGGGCTCGACATTCATGGCATGCCAAACGATCTGGTGCGCTACGTCGGCCGGATGCGTTTCCGCTCTAGCTATGGCCAGAACATGCTTAAGCATTCCATCGAAACGGCCCATTTATGTGCGAGCATGGCGGCAGAAATGGGGCTTAATAAGAAGCAAGTCAAAATGGCTAAGCGAGCCGGACTGCTGCACGATATTGGCAAGGTAGCTGAAGAGGACAGCGAACTAAGCCACGCCCTGTACGGGATGCAGCTGGCCGAAAAGCTAAATGAACACCCAATCATCGTCAATGCTATTGGTGCACACCACGATGAGATTGAAATGAATAACATCATCTCTCCGATTGTTCAGGCGTGTGATGCCATTAGCGGCGCTCGCCCCGGTGCGCGACGTGAAGTACTAGACGGCTACATCAACCGAATCAAGGAGCTGGAAGAGATCGCTAAGAAGAACCCGGGCGTTGAGTCCGCCTTCGCCATGCAGGCCGGTCGTGAACTACGGATAATCGTTGAAGCTGATAAGGTTTCAGATCAACACGCTGAAGAATTGAGCTTCAAAATTAGCCAGGAAATTCAGGAGTCGATGCAGTACCCAGGCCAGATCAAAGTGATGGTGATTCGGGAGAAACGGGCGGTTAATTTCGCACGCTAAGGCAGGCCCGGCTTCAGCTGGAGACTAAAAAACAGAACAGGAGTCATCCCGAGCACGAAGTACAGCGCAGTTAATTATTGAAATGAATTGCCGTATTTTGTTAGTGTCTGGTAAGAATTTTAGCGATCAGCGATCAGCTCTCAGGCAAAACTGCTCTGAATGCTGATCGCTGATCGCTTTTTTTTGCCATAATCCAGCTTGTAAATATGGAGACTCAGTATCATGATCAGAATGAATTACTGATGAGAAGTGTCTGGTCTGGAATAAAATATCGAAGGCAGGCTTACCGTAACAAGCTTCGTATAGCGATAAAAAAACGGACGCCCTCCTGAAGGAGAGCGTCCGTAAACGAAAAGAGGTAAGCTGATACCTACTTCTCTTCCAGAATCTTAGCGGTTTCGCTGTAATCCTGTCCGTCCTTCTTCGCCAGTTCGATGGCGGCCTTGGCGGTTTCCTTGGCCATTTTCTTATCGCCGGTCTTGTTGTAGAGCCATGCGAGGGTATCCATATTAGCGTAGCCTGGGTCCATTTCAACGGACTTCTTCGCCCAAGCGAGCGCCTGCTTGAGGTGGTCCATATTATCACTGGATTCGAAGATGTTCCAAGCTACGGAGTTAAGCTCCATAGCGTTGTCGCTACCATAGGTTCCGTAGTACTTTACTGCTGCGGGCAGGTAGGCATCGTTGTCGCGCATCTGCTCAGCGCGAAGCATGGAATAATGGTCCATCAGGCGAGTAGCCATTGATCCACCAAACTCCTTGTAGGTGCCTGCAATGTCAGCAACTTCAGGTAGCTTACGCTCCCCGCTCTCTTTCATGTAGTGGCCAATGATGGCCTGCTGCATGGTCATTACAAAGTTGCCAGCGCCAGCAGCTTCCATTGCCTTGTCGGAATTGGCAAGGAGGTACTGCATACGCTTACCGCCGAGTTCTCCGGGGTTGGCGATGAGCAGTGCCATGGTTTCCGGAGAGGACCAGTCTTTCTGCATAGCCAGGTATTCGCCGGATACTTTGCCGGCTTTTTCTTGCTCGTAAACGTCGGTCAATACCTGACTGTACTGAGCTAGGAATTCCCCGCTCCGGTCTCCGCCATCATAGCGTTTGTTCATGGCGCCAAGACTGTTTTCGCCGGTAGCAGCGTCGGCAAGGGCGAGGAATTTTTCCTGCGGGATGTAGCCGATTCCTTTATGAACGATGTCTCCGTTGCCGTCAACGAAGAGGTAAGTTGGGTAAGCCATTACGCTGTAGCGTTTAGCAAGAGCGGGCCCTTCGCCCTTTTCCATGTCGAACTTAGCGTTAATGAAACGCTCGTTATATACCTCACCAACTTTGGCTTCAGGAAATACTTTGGCAGCCATCATTTTACAAGGACCACACCAGGTAGTATAGGCGTCGATGAAAATGACTTTGTCTTCTTTTTTTGCCAGGGCAAGCAGTTCGTCAAAAGGCTTTTCGACGAAGGTCATACCTTCAGCAGCTTCGCCTTTTTCGGCCATCATTGGCTTGTCTTGGGCAAACAGGCTCAGCGAAAAACAGCAGAGCATAAGTAGGAGGAAATTCTTCATAAGAATTGGTTGTTGGTTTGTTACGCCGAAATTAAGGTTTTTTCGGTTGCTTAAGCAGAACGAAGGTGGCTTTATGAAAGTTTTACGACAAATGTAGTTTGTTTTGGTGGCGCTGCCGCAGGTGCCGGGGAAGGTTTAAGAAGATGGTTAGCAGGTAAAGGTTAGCCCGTAGCGTTTAATGAGCGGTAAGTTGGTGCGCGTCAAAGCCACAAAAACTTTCATTGCACCCGCGTCCGCGCCCGCTAAATGCCGCAAGAGCCAGGGGTGAAAAAATACCTGACGTGTAATGGGCTTGTTGATCTTAGGGGCGAAGTAGGGTAGGCCCAGCAAAAGGTAGTTACTCCGTTTCTCTACTTTCTCTGAAGGTTAAGTAGTCTCTGCGGAAGAAACCCGAGAGGGTGCCGATGTATATATCTCCCTGATATTCTTCAATATCGGTTACGTCATAAGATTCTAACTCAGTGAATTCTACAGCTTCAAAAGCAATAGCCTCTTCGTCCATCTGGGTGGCGAAAAACATCCGCCCACCGGTGGCACTGTACATGAACAGGTCATCCCCGACGGGAAAGAAGTGGAACCTTTCAAAAATAGGATTGGGGAAACTCCAGCTTATCCGCCAGTTTCTTCCATCGGCATCTGCGGTGAGGATCTGACTTTGATTATCCCGGTAGCGGTGGGCGTGTGGGATACCGCGGAAATAGAATAGTTGGGAGATCGAGGTTGAGACGACCTCTTCAAAATCACCGTCGTAGCTTATTCTGTGCATCGAGTTGCCCGATTGCGGAGAGCTGTGGGTAAACAAAAAACCTCCATCTACCGGAAGCATCTCCAAGCCCGATTGACGGTACTCTGAACCTTCAATTTCAAAAGCAAAGGTGTCAATGCTATTCAAGACGGGCCGATCCAACGTAAATTCACTGGGGGTGATTTTTGCAAGCACAAAGCGCAGCTTACGATCAAACCTGGTTCTGTAGGGTAGTAATAAATGATTGTCGTCCGATAAACACCCCATTTTTCTCCGATAGCTGATGTCGTTAATGGGTAATTGGTAATCGGGGATAATCGTGTCGAGGCGAAGATTAAGCCATGAAAGTTGGTCCAATTGAAAACCAATAGGATAGACACCGACACTATTCGCAAAAACGGTTAATCGGAGAGACGATGAGGTTTCTTCCTGAAAGCCCGGGAGCACCCGGGAAATATAAGTCGTAACGTTGCTGTCCGGCTCGTGCAAAAAGTCTGCACCTTCCCCGTGCAGCACCATATTGTCGGCATACTTATAGATGTTGAAGATTCGTCGGTAAGGGTCTCGCGATCGTGGTAATTCCTCAAAGTCTGGAGTTACGGTCAGGATTTCAACGGTGGTTATTTCTTCGCTGCAACCCGCAAAGAGGGTGACCAGTATTGCTCCTGCAACCAGAAAGAGGGCCTGAAAGGAAAAGGGTTTCATGTTAATGGGTTTTGAACGCAGATAAATATAAAGAAAAAGTTAGCGACTACCGGTTTGTAACCTTACTTTTTCGCCAAATACTCCCCGAACTTATCCATCACAAAAGCATGAACCCTGGCCTGGGTTTGCGTGTAAACGTACCATGGTAACGAAGGCGCGTACTCATGGATGGCAGAGATGACGTATTCTTCGTTGAGGACCCGGCGGAATTCCAGCCAACCGTAATCTTTCCGTTTTACAAGCCTACCACCGTTGATATAGAATAGCTGACGGTTGTCGTCGCTGCGATCGGGGATGAACTCTAGTTGAAGAAGACCGACGCCAAGGAGACTGAAAACGGAGATGTTGCCTCGACTGGTTACATTGATAAGGGTACGAAAATAGGCGGGCAACCATCGTTGGTATATGCGGGCCACGTAGGTTGCTGTATGCCGACCTGGGTTAGGAAGGCGTTGAACACTTCGTACGGTATTTTTCTCCTTTTTGACAGTACGTTCGCGCTGGGGAAGAGGAGAAAGCTGGTCTTTTCCGAACAAGGCCCTCCGTGCGGCGGTCCGGAAATCTTTTCTGTTTGGGAAGGCTTCTAATAATTCGTTAGGCTTGCAAACGAGGTCATGTTTGAGGCTTTCGATTAGAGGGGAGACCAGGGCTTGGCTCGTGTCGGTAAAGAGGGCTACCCACATTTTTGAAAGACCTGGACTAAAGAAACGTACTGGTCGGATAATTCGATTCTTGCCCAAAAGCTCAGCAACGGTTTTGATCATCAGCATGTAGTTCGTCGGACTTGGACCTCCGATATCGAAATGACGGCCATAGAAGGCTTCCCGCCCAAGACTGTACCTCATCATTTGCAGGGCATCATCAAGCTCTACGGGTTGGGTAGCAGACTGGCACCAGGAAGGGCAAATTAGCGTCGGCAGGCGCTCAACCAGTTTCCGGATCATAGTGAAAGAGGAACCTTCCGAACCGACAATGATACCTGCACGAAGTGTGGTGACGGGTACACCAGCTTCACCCAGCGTTTGTTCTACCTCCCAACGGCTGCGAAGGTGGCGGCTGAGCTGATCCGGTGAATCGTACCTGGGTAATAGGCCTCCCATGAAGAGGATTTGCTTCAGCCCGTTGGCCTTTGCCGCTCGTCCGAAGTTGTCGGCAAGGAGAAGATCGGTATCTTCAAAGTCTCCCTGATGGAGGCGGGTACTGGGCTGCATGGAGTGCACCAGGTAGATAGCGTAATCAGCACCGTAAAGGGCGGCTTCCGTACTCGTAAGTGAATAGAGCTCCACCTGCCGCCATTCGGCCTTATTGTATCCTTCTTCCGGTAGCATTCTCCCCCGGCTGAGGGCGATGATGTTAAAATCCTGGTGGAAGCGTTCGATGAACCAGCGGCCGATAAATCCGGTGGCTCCGGCAATTACTACGGTTGGGCGGGGCATACTGGTGGAAGGTATGTGCGCGTCCTATTGTTCAAAAACCAGACTCAAGGCAGGAAAAGAAGCCCTTAAACCCTTCATTGCACCCTGCGGCCGCGCCCCAAAAACCTTGCTCGTTGCACCCTTAAATTTGTTTATGGCTACTCGTGACTGTATTCAGTTGTGCTCGTCCAATTGAAAATAGCTACCTTAGCGTTGTGTTAAGAATAGTGCTTCGGCACCTTTTAGTTTATAATCCCGAATCGATGAACATACCAATCTCACTTTGGCGCATGCCAGGGGTAGTGCTCTTTGTGCTGATGCTCCTGCCGCTTACTGGTCAGAACGCTGAATTTTTTGTTGAAAACCTTACCGCCGAAACGGGAGGGCCGATTTCCGTAAATGTCCGTGCCAACGGTATGGCGGATTTGGTTGGTATTCAGTTTTCCGTTAGCTGGGACACCGAAATACTAGAGTATACCGGGATCAGCAACATTATCCTTGAAGGAGCCCCAGGGGAAAATTTTAACCAGACACAAATCGATAGTGGCCGTATTGGTTACCTGGAAGCCGACCTTAGCCTTATGGGTTTTGGGCTTGAAGACAGCGTAATCCTGTTTTCGCTAGACTTTATGCCGAGAACCAATAATTCTGATGTCACTAGTATCTCTTTTGTCCAGATGCCCCTGAAATTTAGCGGTATGGACGCGATGAACAATCGTATAGACACCATTACAACTGATGGAACAATAACACTGGAAGGAACAAGCTCCGTAAGTGCTTTTGCCGAAGATCCTCGCTTTTCCGTTGCGCCTAATCCGTTCACCCGCCTGGTAAGGGTAAAGACTATGCTTAACTACAGCGGCGCGGCTAATCTAGAGGTACTGGATCTTTCTGGAAGGTTGGTAAGCAGCCGTAAACTTTACCTTTCCGCTGGCAATGACGAAACGGAACTGTTCGCAAAAGATTTCCCTGGCCAGGGAGCCTACATTATTCGCCTGGTTACTGACCGGGAACAACTACATCGTAAAGTAATACTACATAATCCTGACTAAACGTATTTGCAAGCCTTAGTCTTAGTTCCTTTGCCGGCGAAACCGGCCTGTTTTTATTTCAATCCCGAAACTGATAATTTAAATGAGAAATTTCTACACCCTGCTGTTGAGTGGGCTGCTCTTTTGCCTTACGGCCAGCCTGAACGGACAAACCCTTGGCATCGGCCTTACCGACGTCAACGGAGAAGTAGGCGAAACCGTCTGCATCGATCTGGTAGGGACAAACTTCGTCGGCATTTCCGGCATGCAGTTCAGTATCACGTTCGACACCCTGGTGCTGGAGTACGTCTCTGCTACCGGTAACATCAACGGAAACAACGTCTCGATGATCAACCGGGAGAATGCGCCCAACGTAATTCGGGTTGTCTATGCTCCCTTTAGCTCTACGGGCTACACTGACCCCGGTCCCTTTGTTATCGGCCAGGTTTGCTTCCGGATTCTCCAGGAAGTTGAAACCGAAATTGAAATTGGTAGTAACCCCACCCCCCTAGAATTTACCGATGATATGGGGAACATCTTCGAGGATGAAAGCGACGTCAATATAACTGACGGTACTATAAATCTAGGTGTTGTTAGTACCGCAACTTGTAGTGATGGTGTCCAAAATGGCCAGGAGCTTGGCGTCGATTGTGGCGGTCCGGATTGTGATCCTTGTATGACTGCCCCCACCTGTTCGGACGGCATCATGAATGGCAACGAAACCGACGTTGACTGCGGCGGCCCGGATTGTGCTCCTTGTATGGTTGCGGCAACCTGTTCGGACGGCATCATGAATGGCAACGAAACCGACGTTGACTGTGGCGGCCCGGATTGTGCTCCTTGTATGGTTGCGGCAACCTGTTCGGACGGCATCATGAATGGCAACGAAACCGACGTTGACTGTGGCGGCCCGGATTGTGATCCTTGTGTGACCGATCAAAGAATCGGGGTTAGGCTTACGGACGCTGAAGGGGATGTTGGAGAAACCGTCTGTATCAATCTTGTTGGCACCAACTTTGTTGGCATTTCTGGAATGCAGTTCAGTATCACGTTTGATGATACTGTACTGGAATTTGTTTCCGCTATGGGCAGCATTAACGGCAACAATGTTTCGATGATCAATCAGTCAAGCGCACCTGGCGTAGTGCGGGTGGTTTATGCCCCCTTCAGTTCTACCGGATACACTGACCCAGGACCTTTTGTTATTGGCCAGGTTTGTTTCCGAATTCTCCAGAATGTTGAAACTGATATTGAGATTGGTAGTAGCCCTACTCCGTTAGAGTTTACGGATGATATGGGGAATATTATTGAAGACGAAGACGATGTCAATATTAGCAACGGAACAATTAATTCAGGCAACTCAGGTACGGCCACTTGTACGGACGGAGTAATGAACGGCAGCGAAACCGGC